>JAJTBH010000221.1 GCA_021287005.1 Anaerolineae bacterium | reverse complement strand
ATGAAGATAGCCGTGCCCGGTTGGAGGAAATGTATCCCAATGGCATTCTCTCCCTTTATTATTCCGGTTTTAAAGGCAAGGATTTTTATACTTACCTTGTGGCGGGTGTGCAATAATTTAAAGCGATTATGTAATTCGGGATTTTTGTGCTGTTGAAAGGTCCGTTATGGAAAACCAAAACCCTATGGAAGAAAAATTGGATTCTATGAATAAATCCGAAAATACACATTATTCGGTTAAATTGCTGATAAGCCTGGGGCTGTTGGCGTTGGTGTTACTGGCGGGGGCGTATTTACGTTTTATTGGTGTGAACTGGGATGATAATCAGCATTTGCATCCTGATGAACGATTTTTAACCATGGTGGAAACAGGCCTTTCACCGGTAAACTCAATCAGCGATTATTTTAATACGGAAACTTCTTCATTAAATCCAAACAACCGGGGGTATGGATTTTACGTCTATGGAACTTTGCCGATTTTTATTGTGCGGTATATTGCCGATGCGTTAAATCAAGCCGGTTATGATCAAGTTTTTCTTGTCGGACGATATGCTTCGGGTATCGTCGATTTATTAACCGTTTTCCTGGTTTTTCTGATTGTTGAGCGCTTATACAGACGTCCTTATATGGCCGTGCTTGCCGCGGCATTTTCTGCTTTTGCCGTTTTGCAGATACAACAATCGCATTATTTTACGGTTGATACATTTACCAACTTTTTTGCATTTCTGGCAATTTATTTTGCCGTTTATATTGCCACCGATCTCTCGGTAAAAACAAACAAGTTACCATCCGGGTTGACCGAAAATTTAGATGGCGAGGCAGCAATCTCTCCTGAAGGTTTTCAGGTTAGGCTACCGGATTGGCTGACGAAAAACTGGGACAGCGTGATTAATTATGTTCTGTTTGGAATGGCGTTGGGGATGGCGCTTGCTTCAAAAGTGAGCGTTTATCAGATTGCCGCTTTATTACCCCTGGCGGTTTTAATTCGCTGGTTCCGTCTTCCCATTGAAAACCGAAACGATCAACTGAAAATTATGGTGCGCAATGTTGTGGTTGCTGCCGTTGTCAGTCTGATTGTATTTCGAATTTGCCAGCCATATGCATTTGCCGGCCCCGGCTTTTTTGACGTAAAGTTAAATCCCAAATGGGTTAGCAACCTGGTTGAATTAAAATCTCAAACGGATGGCGATGTTGATTTTCCGCCCGCCTTGCAATGGGCGCGCCGGCCGGCCTGGTTTGCCTTACAAAACATGGTGGAATGGGGGCTGGGGCTGCCCTTGGGTATTTTTGCCTGGGCGGCATTTCTCTGGATGGGCTGGCGCATGATCAAGGGGGAATGGAAGGAACATGCCATTATCTGGGCCTGGACGGGCGTCTTTTTTGCGATGCAGTCTCAGGTTTTTAACCCGACCATGCGTTACCTGCTTTTCGTATATCCGTCACTGGCGATTATATCAGCCTGGGCCGTATTCGCTTTATGGGACGCACGGCGCGCCGGCAGCGATAAAATCTTGCTGCGCTGGCGTTGGTTAAGTAAAAGCCTGGCGCTGGGATTGGGCATTGGGGTCCTGGTGGCAACGGCCGCCTGGGCTTTTGCTTTCAGTCGTATTTATACCCGCCCAATCACACGTGTGGAAGCCAGCCACTGGATTTACCAAAATGTGCCTGCCGCGATGGTTGCCAGGGTTGAAAACCCCGACGGGAACGTGAATATCCCGATTGCCTTTCGTTCCGGCACCACATTGCAGGGTGGTTTTCCGCTGATCATGGCGTTTACACCGCAAAACAGCGGTTTATTAATGAATTTTTCCATACCTTTTATCGTCGACCCCGTGTTAAATCCGGAAATTAAATCTTTGGATGTGACCGTGAGTGCCGACCTGGAAGGCCAGCATGTATTGGGCGTGGGACACGCTGTTGATACTTTTAACAACGACGGCGGTGAGTCACGCGGCAAATCTTATACGATTAATATTGAACAGGCCCCCGCAGTGGAGGCGGGCAAAACATATTACCTGACTTTTAACCTGCAAGGTAATGGTTTAAAAATGGCTTCGACCCCAACCATTGGGATCATGAATCCGGATGGTAAGATTGTTGATCAATGGCTGCCGGACATGGTTGAGGTGATTAAGCCGGGTGAGATTTTCCAGACAAATTTCAACAGCATCAGCGACGGTCTGATTAATGAAATTACCTTCACACACGTGTTGGATTGGGAAGCGCGCCCCGAAAGTAAACTCTTAAAGGTTTCCGTTATTGATCAAACCAGCGGTTTGATTGTGGCCAATGGAACATTGGAAGGTCCTTTCTTGCCGGGAAAAGACCCGCGAGGCGAGACTTATACTGTTAAGTTAAATAATTCCGTTCCGGTATTAAAAGAACATGCCTATACAGTGCAAATTCAATTTAATCAGGGTAGCGGCGCAATTGCTTTATACGGTGCGCGGCACGCATTGGAAACCTCGTGGGATGATCCGCTGCCTTTGGGATTGGATGGATTTAACCCATTTGATAATACGTATGGCCTTTACCGTTCGGATTTAAATTTTGAAATGTACTGGGATGACAACCAGGAAAAATTAAAAAGATTTGAAACCATTCTCGATCAAACCGATTATATCTATATCACATCCAACCGGCAGTGGGGCACCACGGTGCGCGTACCCGAAAGGTATCCACTCACGACGGCTTATTATCGGAACTTAATCGGCTGCCCGGACGGGCAGGATATTTTATATTGTTACAGTGTAGCCGAGCCGGGAATGTATCAGGGCCAGTTGGGGTTCGACCTCGTTCAAATTGTTCAATCTGATCCAAACCTGGGTTCCATCCGGTTTAATACACAGTTTGCCGAAGAAGCCTTCACGGTTTACGACCATCCCAAGGTGCTGGTATTTAAGAAAAATGGCGATTATTCAGCCGATGCCATGCGCGCCATTCTGGAAAGCGTTGATCTTACAACGGTGATCCACTTAACGCCGCGCCAGGCCAGTAAGGTTTCGGGAAACATGATGCTGCCCGAAACACGGTTGCTTGAACAGCAGACCGGCGGCACCTGGTCGCAATTGTTTAACCGGCTGGCTGTGATTAATCAAATCCCGGCGGCCGGCGCCGTTTTCTGGTACCTGGTGTTTCTGGTTTTAGGCTGGGTTTGTTTTCCGATGGTCAGGTATACCTTTGCCGGCCTTCCCGATCATGGTTTTCCTCTGGTGCGAACGGTTGGGTTATTATTATTAACCTTCTTCACCTGGATTCTGGGATCGATGGGTTTGCCATTTTCTTCGTTAATGGTTAGTGGTGTATTCGCGATTTTATTAATCGGGAATGCTGCATTATTCTGGGTACAACGTGAAGCCATTCTGGATGACATTCGACAAAACTGGAGACGTTATCTGACGGCCGAAGCCGTTTTTCTGGGCTTGTTTATTTTGTTTTTGCTGGTACGCCTGGGCAACCCCGATTTATGGCACCCATACAAGGGTGGTGAAAAACCGATGGATTTTTCATACCTGAATGCCGTGATTAAAAGCACCACCTTTCCACCCTATGATCCGTGGTTTGCCGGCGGGTATATAAATTATTATTATTTCGGTTTTGTATTGGCAGGGGTACCGATTAAATGGCTTGGTATCATGCCTTCAATAGCGTATAACCTGATTTTGCCAACATTTTTTGCATTATTTGGCGCAGCCGCTTTTTCACTCGGCTGGAATCTGGTCAGCGTGTTAAAACCGCAATCCATTTTGCCGGATGATCTTCAAGAAGAAGATGAATACAAGGAATCGGATCCGGCTTTTAATGGCGGTTTAATGGCCGTCTTATTGGCCCTGATTTTCGGCAACCTGGGCACAGTTCGCATGATCTGGCAGGGATTAATGCGCCTGGCTGTTCCTGAATTTGAAAAAGGCAATCTGCTGGAAAAAATTATCTGGACATTTCAAGGGCTGGCGCAATATATCAGCAATCCGCATCTTTCATATGGGGCGGGCGACTGGTACTGGATTCCAAGCCGTATTATGCCCGGTGAACCGATCACTGAATTCCCCATGTTTACATTTTTGTATGCAGATCCGCACGCGCATATGTTTGCGCTGCCATTCACGTTACTGGCGCTTTCCTGGGTCTTATCGCTGTTGTTATTAAAGTGGGAGTGGACGGGTGATAAACCATGGCAGCGCTGGCTGCATGCCGGAAGTACATTTGTGATGGGCGGTTTGGTTATTGGCGTTTTATATCCGACCAACACCTGGGACATGCCGGCTTACCTGGTTTTGGGTATGGCGGTTGTTTTATACACCGGCTTGCGGAATTCGTTTAATCGATTGACGGCCATCAGTGAAGGATCTCGCTGGCTGCTGCGTTTGATCATCAGCATTGGTGCTTGCGCGGCTCTGGCCGGATTGGCATTTTTGTTTTTCCGGCCCTTTTCACAATGGTTTGTGCAAGCCTATAATGCTGTGGAAATCTGGCAGGGTGATCGGACCGCGGTGTCAGATTACCTGACCCATTGGGGCGTTTTCCTCTTTATCATTTTTTCGTGGATGGTATGGGAAACGATCGATTGGATGGATAAAACACCACTTTCACACCTGCGTAAATTGTTCCCATTTGCCGCTTTAATTCTGATGGGATTTTTCGGTTACGCTGTAATCGTGGTGGTTTTGACGGTCACCGGGGTAAATATTAGCTGGCTGGTGTTAACCCTGGCACTATGGGCTTTGATTTTGATCTTGAGACCCAACCAACCGGATGTTAAACGTTTTGTTTTATTCCTGGTTGGATCGGCATTGGTCATGACGTTGGCCGTCGAACTGGTCAACTTAAAAGGGGACATCGGCCGGATGAATACGGTGTTTAAGTTCTATTTGCAGGCCTGGAGTTTGTTTGCAATCAGCGCAGCGGCTGCATTGATGTGGGTCTACCCGGCCGCCATGCGTTACTGGCGCCTGGGTTGGCGGGGCGTTTGGACAATGGCCCTGGCATTGCTGCTTGGAAGCGCAGCTTTATTCCCCCTGCTGGCCGGCGCGGATAAAATTTTGGACCGGATGAGTTCAGTTGCGCCGCATACGCTGGATGGTATGGCCTATATGCTTACGGCGCAGTACAGTGAAGATGGCCACGATATGAATTTAAGTGAAGATTATTATGCCATGCAATGGATGCAAGATCATGTTTCGGGGTCGCCGGTCATTGTGGAAGCAAATATTCCTGAATATCGTTGGGGTACCCGTTACACCATTTACACCGGCCTGCCGGATGTGGTGGGATGGAACTGGCACCAACGCCAGCAACGCGCTGCCCTGGGCAGCGAAGCGGTGACAAACCGGGTACAGGCAGTGGGCGATTTTTATAATACACTGGATATAAAACAAACACTGGCATTCATAAAAAAATATAATGTTAAATACATCATTGTGGGGCAGTTGGAAGAGATTGTTTATCCAAACGGCGGTTTGCAAAAATTTGATTATTATAATGGCCAGTATTGGGATCGCGTTTATCAGCAAGGACAGACGGCCATATATCAGGTTAAATAAAAGGAACCTACGGATATGATAGATTTTATTTTATGGTATCTGCTCATTCAAATAATTGGAGCGGTGGGTTTTATTCTAATCTTTAACCTGATGCCGGCTTTGCCCGATCGGGGATATGCCTTCTCAAAACCCTTCGGCTTGTTGATCACCAGTTACATTTTCTGGATGTTCACTTCGCTGCATGTTTTACAAAATAATCCCGGCGGAATATTTGCCGCATTTTTGGTTGTGTTAATCCTGGCGGTCTGGTTATTTAAACGCGGCAAAGCAGCGGTGTGGAATTGGATTAAAAACAATAAAAAATCGATTATTGTGGCTGAAATTCTCTTTTTATTTGCCTTTGGATTATGGGCATTCATGCGAGCGGCCAGCCCTGATATAGCCGGCACCGAAAAACCAATGGAAATGGCTTTTATAAATGCCATATTAAATTCATCCACATTTCCGCCCTTTGATCCCTGGCTTTCGGGTTACGCCATCTCTTATTATTATTTTGGCTACGTGATGGTGGCTTTGTTAACCAGCATCAGTGGCGTGCTGCCTACGGTGGCTTTTAACCTGGCCGTTTCACTTTGGTTTGCAATGACCGCCCTCGGGGCTTACGGCGTTTTATATGCGCTTTTATATTACTGGCGCAAAAACATTGGTGATGGTGATAAAGAATCGAATGACCTGGCCGTTGCCTGGGGCTGGCTGGCGCCATTTTTTATATTGATTGTCAGTAATTTTGAGGGTTTTTTCCAAATGCTGCATCATGCCAACTTATTCTGGTATACCCATGCAGACGGCAGTCCTTATTCACCTTTCTGGGAATGGTTAAACATAAAGGAATTAAACGTGGCGCCGACCCCGCCTTATTCGTTTTATGCCGGCGGACCGGGGTGGTGGTTCTGGCGCGCTTCGAGAGTGGTGCAGGATTTTCAATTTAATGATCCCTTTTTTAAGAATCATA
>JAJTBH010000220.1 GCA_021287005.1 Anaerolineae bacterium | reverse complement strand
ATTCTTTTAGTAAAGCGTTATAATCAATTTTAATCTATTTTGAGACGGTTTTTATATGTGTTTCTCTAAATTCCTATCAAAATAAACATTATTAAGGAGCAAAAATGGCGGCGCAGATTCTTGATGGAAAAAAAGTAGCTGAACAAATACGCAGCGAGGTTAAGGCCGGTGTGGCTGAACGTGTTAAAACCGGTAAAAGTGTACCGGGCCTGGCTACTGTTCTGGTAGGGGATAACCCGGCCTCTCACGTATATGTGGCTTCAAAACAAAAAGCCTGTCAGGAAGTTGGGATTAATTCTTTTGGTTATGAATTGCCTGCAACTGCCAGCCAGGTTGAAGTTGAAGACCTGGTAAAACAATTAAATGCCGACCCGAATGTCAATGGCATTCTGGTACAGCTTCCACTACCCAACGGGTTGGATGAGGAGAATGTTTTAAAATCAATCAGCATCGAAAAAGATGTAGATGGTTTTCACCCGATAAATATTGGACGACTGGCTCAAAAAGGGCGGGACCCGTTGTTTGTTCCCTGCACCCCGGCTGGTTGTATTCATTTATTAAAAATGACTTTACCCAAACTGGAAGGATTAAATGCGGTCGTATTGGGGCGCTCCAATATCGTCGGTATGCCGGTCGCCTTATTATTGGTGCGCGAAAACGCCACCGTCACAATTTGCCATTCGCGTTCCAAAAACCTGCCCGACATCGTGCGCCAGGCCGATATTTTAGTGGCTGCGGTGGGGCGACCTGAAATGGTGAAAGGCGACTGGATTAAGCCCGGCGCGGTGGTCATTGATGTGGGCATTAATCGGATTGATGATGTTTCACGTCCCAAAGGTTATCGTTTGGTGGGAGATGTGGCTTTTGACGAGGCTAAGGAAAATGCTTCATGGATTACACCGGTGCCGGGCGGCGTTGGCCCCTTAACGATTGCCATGCTGCTCCAGAACACACTCAGGGCGGCGGCCTTGTTGGATTAGGTGACAAATGTCACCATGTCAGACAATTGCATTTTGTATGGTTGTCTGATAAACTCAAGTGGATAACGTTGATTTAATCAATGCCACTTGGGTTTTTAATTTAATGAAAGGCCGGTAAACGATGACAATACTGGTTAAAAACGCGGCACTTGTGGTTACGATGGATGAACAGCGGCGTGAAATTACTGACGGGGGAATATTTATCCGCGATGGCTTCATTGAACAGGTGGGACCTTCAAATTCACTGCCACAAACTGCCGATACCGTCATTGACCTGACCGGGCACATTATTTTACCGGGTCTGGTCAATACACATCATCATTTTTATCAAACCTTAACCAGGGCTGTGCCTGCCGCGCAGGACGCCAATTTGTTTAATTGGTTAAAAACCTTATATCCCATCTGGGCGCGTATGACGCCTGAAGATATTTTTATCTCCACACAAACGGCATTGGCGGAGCTGGCGCTTTCAGGCTGCACAACCGCATCGGACCATTTATACCTGTTCCCAAACGGTGCGCGCCTGGATGATGAAATTGCCGGCGCCAGGGAAGTGGGGTTGCGATTACACGCCTCACGCGGTTCAATGAGCCTGGGCGAAAGCCAGGGCGGCTTACCCCCTGACAGCGTTGTGGATAGTGAAGAATCGATCTTAAAAGACAGCCAACGTTTGATTAATACCTATCACGATCACAAACCCGGCTCCATGCTGCAGATTGTGCTGGCTCCTTGTTCTCCATTCAGCGTAACAGGTGAGTTAATGAAACAAAGCGCTGCGCTTGCCAGAGAGTATGGCGTTCATTTACATACGCACCTGGCTGAAACGCAGGATGAAGAAGAATTTTGTTTACAAAAATTTGGTCACCGTCCGGTGGCATACATGCAATCGGTAAATTGGGTGGGTCAGGATGTGTGGTTTGCACACTCTGTTTATGTTAATCAACCGGAGATTGAGCTTTACGCCAAAACCGGCTGCGGTGTGGCGCATTGCCCCTCTTCAAATATGCGCCTGGCTTCCGGCATTGCACCCATCTGGGAGATGACTCGCTCCGGAGTTAAAGTTGGGCTGGGTGTGGATGGCTCGGCAAGCAACGACGGTTCACACTTGCTGGCCGAGGCCCGCCAGGCCATGTTATTGGCCCGTTTACGCGCGGGTTTGATGGGGGCTTCCTTATCCGCAGAAGGTGCACCGCCTTTAATGACTGCACGCCAGGCATTGGAACTGGCAACTCTTGGCGGAGCAGCGGTTTTGGGACGGCACGATATCGGCTCGCTTGAGGCGGGTAAATGCGCCGATTTGATTGCGTTTAACTTAAATCACCTGGAATATGCCGGCGCTTTGCATGACCCGCTGGCAGCTTTGCTTTTCTGTGCACCTCGAAATGTGGATTTAAGTATGGTGCACGGCCGCGTTGTCGTTCAAAATGGACAGCTTCTTACCGTTGATCTTAACAAATTGATACAGAAGCACAACCAGGCGTCAAGGAGGCTGGTATATGGCAAATAATAATTATTTCTCTGCCGTGGTAACAACCAATCTGGTTGATGTTGCCATGGGACGTAAAAAAGCAGATCTGGTTATTCGACAGGGCCAGTTATGCAGCGTGCAAACCGGCGAGGTTTTAACAGGCATGGATATTGCCGTTTGCAACGATCGAATCGCTTATGTTGGGCCGGATGCTTCGCACACCATCGGCCCTGAAACGCGTGTGATTGAAGCCGAAGGGCGTTTTTTGGTGCCCGGTTTATTGGATGCACATATGCATGTCGAATCCGGCATGTTAACTGTGACGGAATTTGTGCGCGCCGTACTGCCGCACGGCACGACTGGTATGTTTGTCGACCCGCATGAGATTGCCAATGTTTTTGGTTTACGCGGTGTACGTCTGATGGTGGATGAAGCAGGTAAACAACCCATTCATGTATTTGTGCAGGTGCCTTCCTGTGTTCCCTCCGCTCCCGGTTTTGAAACACCCGGCGAATCCATCACCCCACGCGATGTGGAAGAAGCCATGAACTGGAAGGGAATTATTGGCCTGGGAGAAGTGATGAATTTTCCCGGTGTGTTCAGCGGCGATGAAAAAATGCACAAAGAAATGGCCATTACCCGGACGGCCAACAAAGTGATTGGCGGTCATTACGCCTCTCCGGACCTGGGCTTACCCTTCCACGGTTACGCCGCCGGAGGACCACAGGATGACCATGAAGGCACCCGTCTGGAAGATGCCATTGCCCGCGCCCGTCAGGGAATGCGCGTGATGATGCGTTACGGTTCTGCCTGGCATGATGTGGCCAGCCAGGTGCGCGCCGTTACCGAATATGGTTTGGACCCGCGTATGTTTTTGTTATGCACGGATGACAGCCATTCCGGAACCCTGGTAAATGAAGGCCATATGGACCGTGTAGTGCGTTTTGCAATTTCGTGCGGACTTGAACCGATTAAAGCGCTTCAAATGGCAACAATTAATACGGCTGAATATTTTGGCGTAAGTCGTGATATGGGCCTGATTGCTCCCGGACGATTTGCGGATGTGCTGCTGGTGGGTGACCTGACTAAGATGGATGTGCAACTGGTTATCAGCGCAGGCAAAGTGTCAGCCGAAAATGGCAAAGTTCTGGTTGATTTGCCGGTAATTAATTATCCCGGTTGGACTTTACATTCGGTTTGTTTACCGGCTGCGTTAACCCCCGAAGATTTTAAAATTGAGGCCCCAGCTCAAAGCCAGGTTAACGTAAATGTGATTGGCGTCATTGAAAACCAGGCGCCGACACGCCACTTAAAATTGGCAGTAAACGTTCACCAAGGTGAGATTAAAGCCGATGTATCTAAAGATCTGGCCAAAATCGCCCTGGTTGAACGCCATCATGATAGCGGCAAAATACAGAAGGGTTTCGTCAGCGGTTTCGGTTTTAATCGCGCCTGTGCCGTTGCAACGACGGTGGCCCACGACTGCCATAATATGATCATTGTCGGTACGGATGAACAGGATATGGCTGTGGCCGGTAACGCTCTTGCGGCGAGTGGCGGTGGCCAGGTGGTGGTATTGGAGGGAAAAATTATTGGTATTAATGAACTTCCGATCGGAGGCTTGATGTCTTCCGATCCGGCCTCTATTGTGGCTCAAAAAGCACAATCCGTTTTAGAGGGTTTTAAACTTTGCGGATGTAATTTAAACAACCCCAATATGCAGTTGAGTTTATTAGCCCTGGTGGTCATTCCTGAATTACGTATTTCAGACCTGGGTTTGGTGGATGTAACCCAATTTAAATTTATTCCCTTGATAGAAGGGTAACATTTGCCTGCTGCTCAGGCTGATGAGAAAGGATAAGAGCGCCATGAGTCAAAAAGAAGCTCTGCCGGACGTAAATACATTATCTCCATTTCATCGTTTGCAAGCCGTGATTGCCGATTTAATTGCATCGACCCCGCCGGGAGAACGTTTGCCCTCCGAACCGGAGTTGGCCAAACAATTAAATGCCTCGCGCGCAACGCTGCGTGAAGCCATGCGGTCTTTTGAAGGACAGGGTTTGATTCGACGGCGGCAGGGCATCGGCACTTTTGTGATGCGGCATGCCCATGTCATGGATACCGGCCTGGAAATTTTGGAGAGCATCGAAACTCTGGCAAAAAAGATTCAGTTGGACGTTAAGTTGGATGATGTTGTCATCAGGCACATTATCGCCAATGAAGAATTGTCTGAGGCATTAAATGTCAGCCAAGGAGAACTCCTTATTCAGGTCTCGCGGGTAATTATGGCAGAGGATCATCCGGTGGCTTATTTAATTGATGTATTACCGGAAAATGTGTTATCCGAAGCGGAGTTAACCAATGGTTTTACCGGGTCCGTGCTTGATATCCTGTTAAGTCGTGGAACCCCGCAATTAAGCGAATCGGTGGCTGAAATTAAAGCCGTCGGCGCTTCTCCCGATATCGCACGCGCCTTACAGATTCAACGTAATGACGTTTTACAGTTATTTGTTGCCAAGTTATATACAAATGATGGACAGGTGGTAGATTATTCTTATAGTTATTTCATTCCTGGCGTTTTCCGCTTTCATGTAGTCCGGAAAGTGGGGAGTAATTTATAAATCAATAAGTTGATCAGGAGGAATAAATGAGAAGTTTTGCTGGTCGTGATATATTGTCGTTAAAAGACTTCGAAAGAGAAGAATTCTTCCGCGTTTTTGAAGTCGCTGATGAACTGGCTCCCATCGCTCGCAATCGTCGCAACAGTGATATTCTCAAAGAGAAAACGCTGGTAACCGCTTTTTACCAGCCCAGCACCCGTACCCGTCTGGCACATGAGGGCGCCATGCATCGTCTGGGGGGTCATGTCACCGGTTTTTCCGATGCCAAAATGACTCGCGCCGGAGATTTTTACCAGGAGAGTATTAAAGATACCGTGAAAATGCTGGAATATTATGGCGATGTGATCGTTATGCGGCACTTTCAACAGGGCGCCCCGCAAGAGGCGGCCAA
This sequence comes from Anaerolineae bacterium, assembly GCA_021287005.1. Classification (GTDB taxonomy): domain Bacteria; phylum Chloroflexota; class Anaerolineae; order Anaerolineales; family Anaerolineaceae; genus JAJTBH01. Next base: position 1,052 of record JAJTBH010000220.1, on the reverse strand, counting down.
ATGGTCCAGCGTACCGGTGATTAACGCCGGTGATGGCTGGGGAGAACATCCAACGCAGGTATTAACCGACCTGTATACCGTGCTGAATGAAAAAGGCACACTGGATGGATTAACCTTCCTTGCGATTGGTGATATGCGCATGCGCACCATGCATTCACTGTCATACGCCTTAAGTCAGTTTGACAGTGAAATTATCTATGTTTCTCCTCCTGAGATGTCACTGACTGACGATTTTAAAAAGGAGTTGGAGGCGTATAACCTCACTTTCCGCGAAGCCAAACATGTGGCGGATGTGATACATGAAGCGGATGTGATTTATATGGAACCGGTTGTGCAACCCGATTACACCAAATCGCGCGAAGAAGCCAAATCTGACAAGGGATTAACCCCTGAAAATTACCGGGTTACCCGGCAGTTGTTGGCTGAAAAAGCACGCCCCGACAGCATTATCTTACATTCCCTGCCGCGCATGGATGAACTCCCCGCGGATGTGGATATTACCCGGCATGCCCGCTACTGGCAGGAAGCTTTTAATGGTGTTGTTATGCGTATGGCTCTGTTGTCCCTCGTATTGGGTGCAATGGAATAATTTTAACTTATATCCTACGGGGGCTGTTGCTAATTTGCGGCAGCCCCCGTTAAATTGATGCGAGCATAGAACATGAATCGATTGAAAGAAAAAATTACATCCTATACCGGGTTTGGTTTTTTGACCCTGGTGGGTGTCATTTTGTTAAGTTTTGGCATTTATCTTCCCTGGTATGGAATTTATGGGGATGACTGGCAGTATTTATATTTGTATCATTTACTGGGTGTAGGGGGGTATGGTCCTTTTGTAATGGCAGACCGGCCTTTTTCGGCCTGGGTATACTGGTTATATACACCCATTGTGGGGGAGTTTCATTTTGGTTATCACCTGATTATGCTGGGTCTGCGCCTGGGCGCGGCCTTGATGTTCTGGTGGGTATTACGCCTGATCTGGAAGAAACAACCCTGGCAGGTGTTGTGGGTAACGCTCTTAATAGCAATTTATCCATCTTTTAAGCAGCAGC
>JAJTBH010000219.1 GCA_021287005.1 Anaerolineae bacterium | reverse complement strand
TCACCCCGGCTTTTACTGGAAGATACTTATGATGCCGATCAGGCTTGCGATCTGTTAACCCGGGCCGGGTTTAAAGACTGGCAGACGGCCTGGCGTCTGCTCAAACGCCTGGGGCGTGACGACAAAAAACGTTTGTCGCTGGCTGAAATTTTGCCCGACCTGTTGTTATATATTTCAGGCGCAGCCGGTGCGGACCGGGTTCTGGTATATTTTGATCGTTTCGCCGGCAGTCTCAGCCAACCCGAAAGTTTTTACCATTATCTTAAAGAGCACCCGCGCGCCATTGAAATCATGGTGACGCTTTTTTCAAACAGCCAGTTCCTCAGCGAAATTTTGCTGCGCAAACCCGAATATTTACAGTGGATCACTGAACACAAAAATCTTTACCGGCCCAAACGACTCGAGGCGCTTTATCAGGAAACATTAAACGTGGCGGGGGAATTTAAAAGCCTGCCGGAACAGATGGATGCACTGCGTCGTTTTCAACGCCGCGAATTGCTGCGTATTGGCCTTTGTGATTTACTGGACCAGTTTGACCTGACGGCCGCCACACGCCAGCTATCGCACCTGGCCGACAGCATTTTACGCGTGAGTTTACACCTTGCCGCACAGGAATTAAACGTCACGCTCAACGAAAAAGGGGCGCCGGTCGGCTTCGCCGTGATTGCCATGGGTAAGCTGGGCGGGCGTGAATTAAACTACAGTTCGGATATTGATTTAATTTTTGTGTGTGACCACGACGAGGATGTTTATCAACGCCTGGGACAAAAAGTGATCGACTCGTTAACCCGCGTGACGGCCGAAGGTTTTTTGTATCGCGTGGATATGCGCCTGCGCCCGTGGGGACATGTGGGCGCCCTGGTACCGGCTATTTCCAGTTACCTTAATTATCTCAAAGGTCCGGCGCGGCTCTGGGAAAAACAGGCCATGTTAAAAGCGCGCTGGATGGCCGGCGACGAACAGGTATCCAACGACCTGATTCAACAAACCGGGCTTTTGTTATATAATTTTAATCCAGAGGTCATTCGCAGCGAAGTAGCCGGTATGAAACAAATGACCGAAGACTTCCTCCGCCAGAAGGGGCGTACCTGGGGAGAAGTAAAATTGGGGCAAGGCTCCATTCGTGATATTGAGTTTGTCGTGCAATATTTGCAGTTGTCGTTTGGCGGCAAACAGCCTGAAATTCGTAATCGTAATACCCTCGAAGCCTTGCGCCGCCTGGTGAAATACAATTTGCTGCCGGTGGATGAGTTTCGTTTATTAACCGAAGGTTACACATTTTTGCGCACCATCGAGCACCACCTGCAAATGATGGATTATCGCCAGACTTACAGCCTGCCGGCCGAACCGGAGGCATTAAACGATCTGGCGCTGCGCCTGGGTTTTCAGGGTGAAGCAGCCGGCGAACAGTTTGTCGCCCGATACCAACAGTACAGCACGGCTATCCGTCAGGTATACCTCAAATATATGGAGAGCCCCGAAATGGAAACAAGCTCCGATCATCAAAGCGCAACTCCCGAAATACGTCATCATATTGAACGCATGGACCCTTCCTACGAAACGGTATTCAGTCACCAGGATATCCGGCGGCATGCCGCCCTGGCGCAAAAACTGGATAACGAACATCTTGTCATGGTGGAGGCCGTGGGCCTGGAAGACGATTTCTGGCGGGTTACCATTGTGGCTTACGATTATCCGGGTGAACTTTCGTTGATCTGCGGTCTGATGTTTGTTTATGGATTTAACATCCACGACGGCAACGCTTTTACTTACGAATCCCCCAAACCCGACAATGATAAAAACTCGCATCGAAAGATTGTGGATGTTTTTACCGTTAAATGCACCAACCGCCGCCTTTCACGCGAAATCTGGAACCAGTACGCGCTTGATCTTGAAACGCTCTTAAAACGCATGCAAAGCGGGCAGCGCCAGGAAGCGCGCATTGATCTGGCCAAACGCGCCGCCGCCTCTTTAACCGGGCGCAAGGGATTGGCTGCGCCGCTTTACCCGATTGAAATCAAAATCGACAATGACTCTTCCGAAAAATATTCCCTGCTGCGCATCGACGCGATGGATACGATTGGCTTTTTATACGAATTAACCAATGCCCTGGCTTTTAATCAGGTTTATATTGCCCGTATGGAAATTGAAACCTCCGGCAATCGTATTAACGATATTCTGTATGTCACCGGCGCGGATGGCAAAAAGATTTTATCGCCCACCCATCAGCGTGAACTGCGCGCCGCGACCGTCTTAATCAAACATTTCACACATCTGCTGCCGCATTCCCCCGACCCTGAATCAGCCCTACTGCATTTTCGCGAATTTATCAGCCAGCTTTTCCGCCATCCCGATTGGCCGGACGAACTGGCCTCGCTGGAACGCTCGGATGTGATGGAAGCCCTGGCGCAGTTGTTGGGCGTGAGTGATTTTCTGTGGTACGACTTTTTGCGCATGCAGCACGCCAACCTCTTCCCGGTGGTGCGTGATGTGGATGCCCTGCAAACCGCCAAACCGCGCGAACAGTTGCAAAATGAGTTGGAGATTGTGTTAAAAGAGGTGCATAACGGCCCGCAGCCGCCTGTGGATGAAGCGCCCTGGTGTAATGCGCTGAACGAATTTAAAGATCGCGAAATGTTCCGCATTGATATGCGCCACATTCTGGGGCATACCAAGGAATTCTGGGAGTTTTCCGAAGAGTTAACCGACCTGACTGAAGTGGTTATCAACGCCGCCCTGCACCTCACCTCTGAAGATTTGCGCCTGGTTTATGGTTCACCGCGCCTTGAAGATGGTGAACTTTCGCAATTAAGTATCTGCGCCCTGGGAAAATGCGGTGGTCGTGAAATGGGTTTTGCCTCGGATATTGAATTGATGTTTATTTATTCGGGCAACGGCAAGACCGATGGGCCCAAAGTGGTCAGCAACGGCGAATTTTTTGAGAAAGTGGTCGAAAATTTTGTCAAGACCATTCGCGCCAGGCGCGAGGGCATCTTCCAGGTGGATTTGCAACTGCGCCCCTACGGTAAAGCCGGCAATCTCTCCATTTCACTTGAATCTTTCCGGCGTTATTTTGTGCCGGGCGGGGCAGCCTGGTCTTATGAACGCCAGGCGCTGGTGCGTTTGCGCCCGATAGCGGGCGACGAGGTTTTGGGGCAGCGGGTGGCCGCCTTACGTGACGCTTATATCTACAACGGCGAGCCTTTTGATGTGGTTGCCATGCGCGGTATGCGCGAGCGCCAGATTCGCCACCTGGTTAAGGTGGGCACCTTTAACCCCAAGTACAGTCCCGGCGGCCTGGTGGATATCGAATATCTGGTGCAGGGTCTCCAGATTACACACGGGGCCAGCGACCCCGAATTACGCTGCACAAACACGCGCGCGGGCATGGCCGCCCTGTCCAATGCCGGCTTTTTACCCGAAGAAGATTACACCCATCTGCGCAAGGCACATACCTTCCTGCGTTGGCTGATTGATTCATTGCGCGTGGTGGCCGGCAACGCCAAAGACCTGGTGGTACCGCCCGAAGACAGCGAAGAGTTCGCCTTTCTGGCGCGCCGTCTGCGTTACGGCGATAATATCAATTTGTTGAGTCAGGATATGAAACAACACACCGCCTATGTGCAGGAAGTTAATCGCCGCCTGCTGGGTGGATAAACCTCAAAACGGGGCAAAACGCCGCCCAACGAGTGTCTTTAAAACGACTTAATCCTGGAACAAAAAAGCCCCGAAAAACCGGGGCTTTTTCTGTTTTTATTTTAATAAATCCTGTAGAACTTCTCTGGCAACGTTGGGGTCCGACTTGCCGCGCATTTTACGCATCACCTGACCCACAAACCAGCCCATCAAGGTATCTTTACCGGCCTTAAAACTGGCCACCTCGTTGGGATTTTCATTAATAACTTCTTCGCAGACCTTTAAAATAGCGTCCTTGTCGCTGACTTTTGCCAGGCCTTCCTTCTCAACAATGACGGCCGGTTCCAATCCGCTTTCTTCCACGCGCGACAACAGGCTTTTAGCCGTTGAGGCATTGATGCTGCCCGCATCGACCAGGCGTAACAGCGAGGCCAGATAAGCCGGGGTCAGTTTAAGCTGGTCGGGACTGAGCCCTTTGTCGTTTAACAAACGCAGAATATCGTTCATCAACCAGTTGGAAACCTTTTTAGGGTCGCCGCCATAAGCTTTAACGGCATTCTCAAAATAATCCGAAAGTTTACGTTCGCTGGTCAGAATATCGGCGTCATATTCCGGCAATTCATACTGGTGGAGAAAACGTTCGCGGCGTTCGACGGGCATTTCGGGCAGCTCGGCCAGGATGCTCTTTTTCCATTGTGCATCCATCTCAACCGCCAGCAAATCCGGCTCGCGGAAATAGCGATAATCGGCTTCGGTTTCTTTGGAGCGCATTTTTTTGAGTTTGCCGCTGTCTTCATCCCATTCCAGCGTCCATGATTCAATCCGGTGTCCGGCTTGCACTTCTTGAATCTGGCGTTCAATTTCCTTGTCAATGGCGGTGCGGACGGACTCAATTGAATTGACGTTTTTGATTTCAGTCTTGGGATTTAAATAGGTCGCTCCGCGCGGGCGAATGGATACATTGGCGTCACAGCGCAGGTGGCCCTTTTCCATATCGGCCTCTGAAACACCCAGCCAGCGCAGCAGTTGGCGCAAACTGGTGAGATATCGCGCAGCTTCGTCAGACGAGCGCAGGTCGGGGTTGGTTACCATTTCAACCAGGGGCACACCGCAGCGATTAAAATCCACCAGGCGCATGCCGCCTTCGTTTTTGGTTTTACCGGCATCTTCTTCGATGTGCAGTTTCATAATGGTTACCCGGCGCGCCAGAACCTTGCCGTCGGGTGAAGCGGGCAAATCCAGATAGCCGCCTTTTGCCAGCGATTGATCGTACTGTGAAATCTGGTAACCCTTGGGTAAATCGGGGTAAAAGTAGTTTTTGCGGTCAAAAAAAGAATGTTCGGGAATATCGGCATGCATGGCCGCCGCCAGCAGGGTGGCTTTTTCGACCACACGGCGGTTAAGCACCGGCAGCACACCCGGCAGACCGGTGCAAACCGGGCAAATATTGGTATTGGGGGCATCATTCCACGAATCGGCTTTGCAGGAGCAGAAAATTTTGGTCCGTGTATTTAACTGGATGTGGGTTTCAAGCCCGATAACAGCTTCATAGTCGGTCATAATTATTCTCCTCCGGTTATTTTAAGACAGCAGGTCTGGCCTGCCGCCACGCGGCCGATGCAGTGGCCTGTTCATAAGCGTGGCCGATGCGCAGCAGTTTGGCTTCGCTAAAGTCGGCGCCCAACAATTGAATGCCAATCGGCAGTCCTTCGGCATCCAACCCGGCGGGCAGAGAAAGGCCCGGTGTGCCGGCATGGTTGGCCGTGACGGTTAACTGGTCGGCATACTGCATTAAAACCGAGTCGCCGTAAACCTCGCCAATCGGAAAAGCGGATGTGGGCGTGGTGGGGGTCAACAGAGCATCCAGGCGGTAAGCACCCCTGGGATCAAAAATCTGTTCGTAATCGCGGCGGATGAGGGTGCGCACACGCAGGGCGCGCTGGTAATATTGTTCGCTGTATTGTGCGGCGCTGACATACATACCCATCAAAACTCTTAACTTGGGCTGCAAACCAAAACCTTCACCGCGGCTCTTGCGATAAAGTGATTTCAGGTCGTTAACCGACTGTTGGGTGCGGTAGCCGTATTTCACGCCGTCGTAGCGGTGCAGGTTGGAGGCAGCTTCCACGCGGCTGATTACAAAATAAACCGGAATGCCGTAACGGGTGTTGGGCATGGGTACGTTTTCAACAATTTCTGCACCCATTGAAGCCAGCAATTCGGCGGCCTGGCGTGTGGTTTGTTCAAACAGGGCAGGCACGGTTTTTTCGGCATAACTGCCGTCGGCGGTGGGGTAGACGATGCGAAAATAATCAGGAGACAGGCCAATGCGCATACCGCGCACGTCCTGTTTTAAGGCGGCCAGGTAATCATCCACCGGGTGCGCGGCCGAGGTGCTGTCGCGCGGGTCGGGGCCGGCCATCACCTGCAACATCATGGCGGCGTCGGTGACGGTGCGCGCCAGCGGACCGGGGCAGTCCAACGAGGAACCAAATGCAATCAGGCCGAAACGCGAAACCCGCCCGTAAGTGGGTTTAACACCCACAACGCCGCAAAAAGCAGCCGGCTGGCGAATGGAACCGGCCGTATCCGTGCCGAGTGACAACGGCGCTTCACGGGCTGCCACCGAAGCGGCGCTGCCGCCCGATGAACCGCCTACCACCCGCGATGTATCCCAGGGGTTGCGCGGACAGGGTTGAAATGCCGAAGATTCGTTGGAGGAACCGTAAGTAAATTCATCCAGATTTACTTTGCCAATCATCACGCCGCCGGCAGCTTCAAGCCGTTCGACCGGAGTGGCCGTATAGGGGGCTTTAAAATTGGCCAGAATGCGTGAAGCCGCTGTGGAGGGCGTGTCTTTGACGCAAAAAATATCTTTT
>JAJTBH010000218.1 GCA_021287005.1 Anaerolineae bacterium | reverse complement strand
TTGATCCTTTGCGTTTCGGGCAGGCTTCGGCCCTGGCAGTGACAGCCATTATCATTTCATTATCCCTGTGTGCCGTTTTACTTATGTCGCGGAGGAAAGCATGAAACTCTCCCGTTCCACCCGAATCAGCAGTTATGCAGTGTTGACTCTGGCCGGTTTGTTATCTCTGTTTCCCATGGTCTGGATGTTAATCAGTTCGGTCAAAAACGAACGTGAGATTTACAGCGATCCGCCCACCTGGATTCCGCAGGTGTTTACTTTGCAAAATTACGCCGACTTGTTTGGCAAGTTTAACTTCCTGTTATTAACCCGCAACAGCCTGATTATTTCCATCAGCGTGGTGGTCATCAGCCTGTTGATCGGCGCTATGGCGGCTTACGGTTTTTCGCGTTACAAATTTCCGGGCAGCGACTGGCTGTTGGGCGGCTTGTTATTAACCCGCATGATCACGCCCTCATCACTGGTTGTGCCGCTTTTTTCCATTATGGAATCGCTGGGCCGTTTAAATAAACTGGACAGCATCATTATTGGTATCGCCGTCTTAAACCTGCCCTTTGTGGTCTGGATGTTAAAACCCTTTTTTGATGAACTGCCGCGCGAGGTGGAGGAAGCCGGAGAAATTGACGGCCTGTCCCCGGTGAGTGTCTTCTGGCGCATCTCGATCCCGCTGGCTGCGCCGGGGTTGTTTACCGTGCTGCTTTTTAGTTTTATTGCCGGCTGGGTCGATTTACTGTTTGGCATGTCATTTTCCACCATTCCCGAGGCCATGCCGTTAACCGCCGGATTAATGCAGATGCAGACCGGATATAAAATTTACTGGGGCGCCATGATGGCCGGCGGTATTTATCTGACCCTGCCCACCTTTATACTGGCTCTGGTCTTTCAAAATTACCTGGTTAAGGGTATGCGCGCCGGTTATTAAACACCAAACAGGATTAAATCATGACTTTAAATTTCACTTTTCCCCCGCAGCTCATCGATGAAGGATTAACTTCAAAAGGCCTGGATTTGATTGAAGCTAACACCCTGCGTTTTGCAGAAAAAAACATCCCCGTTTTGAGCGGCGAGGTGCAGTTCTTTCGCATGGACCCCGATGTTTGGGAAGCCTGCCTGGATCAGGTTAAAAACCTGGGGCTGCCGATCGTCTCCACTTATTTAAGCTGGCAGCGTTTTTCTAAAGCGCCGGGCGAGTTTGACCTGACCGGTAAAAATGACCCGCGCTTAAACGTGCCGCGTTTTCTGGATATGTGCCGTCAAAAAGGTCTGTATGTGACCCTCAAACCCGGCCCGTGGATTTGCGCCGAGGAACATAACGGCGGATACCCCGACTGGTTGGTGTGTAACCCGGCCCTCCAGGTCTTGGATGCCGAAAACCGGGTCGTACAGGGTTATAACTTTCCCTTCCAGTCGCCCATTCCCAGTTATTTTCACCCCGTTTACCAGGATCATGTGCGCCAGTGGCTGGAAGCGGTGGATGAGGTGATTAAACCGTATTGTTATCCCAACGGCCCGATCATTCTGGTGCAGTTGGATAACGAGCCCTGTTTTACCTTTCATGATCGCTGTTTTGAATCGGATTACAACCCGCTGGTTGCAGAGCGGGGCGGTTTGTATTCGCGCTGGCTGGCATCCAAATATGGCACACCTGAAAAAATTAATCAAACCTATCACAGCGCTTACGCCGGTTTCGACGAGATCACACCGCCGCGGCGCCTGCAATTAAATCGTATGCGCGAACTGGCCCGTTATATGGATTGGGCCGAGTTTAAAGAGACTCTGTTCGCCGCGCATGTCGCTTCCATCGGGCAGCACCATTTACGCAACGGGATTAACCGGGTGCTGTTTACCATCAACTACAACCTGCACCCGCAGCTGGCCGCCCCCAATAACTGGGCTTATCTTGAGGGCGTCAGCGGCATGGGCGGGTACGATTATTATCCTGAAATGCCCATGCAGGCCGACGGTTTTGTGGATGTAGTGCAGGCGGTTAACTATTCGCGTGTGGTCAACCGTGTGCCCTGGTCGCCTGAGATCATGTGCGGTATCTGGAATTTTGCCGGGCAGGAACATCGTAGCGACCATCTTAAAGCGGCTGATTATGCTTACCTGTATCTGACCTGCCTGGCCTACGGTTTAAAAGGCATGAACTTTTACATGCTGGCCGACCGCGACAACTGGGTTAATTCACCCATTGACGAACGCGGCCGGTTGACTGAAACGGCGGGCGCCGTGTTGGATACGCTTAAGTTGTTTAATTCGGTGCCGTCTTATCTGGAACTTAAAGTGGAACAGAACACAGCCGTTTTATATTACCGCCCATATGCCCGTGAAGCATTTATCAGCCACGAAACACCTTGTGACGTGCAGGGTTACCACCTGGGCAGCGCCCACGCGGTTTTTAAACAGACCTATGCTGCCCTGTTACAGGCCGGTGTTAACCCGGCTCTGTTTGACCCCGACCTTCAGGTCGTTTTGCCCCCGTCTGTAAAACTGCTGGTAGCCCCGTTGAGCCCCTACATGGATGTTAACACGCAGACGCGCCTGTTGGCGTATGTTAACCAGGGCGGTACGCTGCTTTGCCCGGGCGGGCTGCCCGCCTTTGACTGGGATGAAAAACCGGCCGGGCTGTTAAACCAGGCGTTTAACGCGGCTGAAGCCTTGAACGGTCCCGGTTGGAAGCTGGTTAATATCGGCGCCGGCCGGCTGCTGGTGCTGGAAAACGCCGCGCCGGATGCGGCCTTGTTAAAAGAGCTGCTAGAACGCCTGGAAATCGAACGCCCGGTTTACGCCGAAGATGGGCGCGTTAAAGCCACGCTGCAAAAGAATGCCGCCGGTTGTTTATATTTTTGGGTGAATACGACCAATGAAGCTGTGGAGACGGCTGTCCATTTTACGGAAATAAAAGACGCCATCCTGAATGATGTACTTTCGTCAGGCGAGACCTTAAAGGTTGCGGGGGGCAAAAGCCTGTTGAAGCTGCCCGCCCGTTCGGTTAAGGTGTTTTGGCAGAACCACGCTTAACCGCTGTTTTAAAACCAATAACGAAAAACACGTCCGTGAGTCAGCGGGCGTGTTTTTTCTTCTTGTTTTCCTGATTACTTTTGTCATGATTTCCGGCTTAACTTGCTCTGGGGGGCTTGTTTAAATTAAATGGCGCTGTATAATAATGTAAACGTTTAACCTATAAGGTTTACAGTTAAATGTTTTCTTATTTTTACATCTAAAGGATGTTATGTCGCACAGGATCACAGATACACAACCCAAAATTACGATCGCCGAGGTGGCCCAGGAAGCGGGTGTTTCCATTGCCACCGTTTCGCGTGTGTTAAACCAGCGCGACGGCAAGATTAAAATCAGCGACGAGACCAAACAACAGGTGCAGGCCGCCGCCGATCGCCTGGGCTATCGCGTCGATCCGTTTGCGCTGGCTTTGCGCACACGCCGCACCGGGTTGGTGGGCGCTATTATTCGCGATTTACGCGACCCCTTTTTAATTGAAGTGTTCATCGAAATGCAATCCGCGGCGCGGGAAAAGGGACTGGATTTGCTGCTGGGAAATGCCAATTTTGATATATCCGTGGCCGGGCACCAGGCCAGCATCATGAACAGCCTCTGGTTTGACGGATTAATTTTGCTGGGGGATATGCCCGGTGATTTAAGCGTGGTCAACCAGCTTAAGCATACCCATAAACCCTGTGTGGCCGTCGCCAGCGGCACGCGTCACGACCTGCCTTCGGTTAACCTGGATGAGATCGCCAGTGTGCATATGGCGCTGAGTTATTTAACCGGCCTGGGTCACCGCCGCATCGCCTGCATGGCCGACCCCGACCTGTTGGGTGTGCGCGAACGCCTGGCTGCCTTTCAAGATAGCGCCGCCGCTTTTGGCCTGATTCTGGACGAACGTTATGTGCAGACCTGCCCCAGCAACCGCAGCGAGGCGGCCGCGCGGGTTTTAAACCTGCTCAATTTGCCCATTCCGCCCACGGCCATCATTTGCGGCACGGATATCATCGCTCTGGGGGTGATGCACCAGTTGGCGCGCACGTCCTACCGCGTTCCTCAGGATATCTCGCTGATCGGATTTGACGATATCAAGGAAGCAGCCAACAGCCTGCCGCCGCTTTCCACCATCCGCCAGCCGGCCGGTTTAATTGCCGGTGAAGCCCTGGATTTGTTATTAAAAATTATCGATTGTGAACCGGGCGGTGAGGAATCTGCTTCGGTTTTAATTCAACCCCAATTAATCACGCGTGAGTCGTGCGCGGCCCCGCGTGAGATCAAACTAAAAGGATAAATCATGGAAGCCGTACCTTATATTAATACCTACTTAAATGGGTTAAAAGACGTTATCGATGCTCTGCCGCGTGAAACGATTGCCAAAATTTACGCCAAACTGGAAGAATGCCAGGTATCCGGACAGACTTTGTTCGTGATGGGCAACGGCGGCAGCGCCGCCACAGCCTCGCATATGGTGTGCGATATGGGCAAAAATACACGCGGCACGCAGAAACCGCGTTTGCGCGTGATCGGCCTGGCAGATAATATGGCCAGCTTTTCGGCTTACGCCAATGATGAAGGTTATGACCGTGTATTTGCCGAACAGATCATCTCGCTGGGTCGCCCCGGGGATGTGGTGCTGGCCATCAGCGGCAGCGGCAACTCGGCTAATGTCCTCGAAGGGCTTAAAGCTGCCCGAGAGATCGGCATGTATAGCATCGGTTTTATCGGTTATTCAGGCGGCAAAATGAAAGACGCCGTGGACCTGCCGTTAATCGTTCCGGTTAATGATATGGAACAGGTTGAAGATTTACACATGGTGCTGGATCACGTTTTAACCGGTTTACTGCGCGGGCGGCGTTACGACATCGCTCATTAATCGTTTTGTATTATTTTTTTGAACCTTAAAAATTAAATTCACGGCAGACGGAGCGGACGCCGGACTGTTTTTCGGAACAAAAATCGAAAAAAGATTCGACTTATTTCACAAAATGAAACAAGTTGTAAAGAATTTAACGGAACTACGTTATTGAAATACATACTTCGTTAATATATAATCATAACGTAATTTGCCCGACCAAAATTTTTCGAAAAGCAGTTTATATCTCAAGCATCAGGGAAACTGGATGTCACAATCTGTGAGCCCAAAATTGAGTACCCCGTTTCTGGTAACCGCACAACAGGCCGATATCATCAGAGCCATGCGGCGGCGGGGTGTTATCTCACGCACGGATATCGCCATGATGACCGGCTGGTCGCGCGCCAAGATAACCAACGAGGTTGGACTGCTGATCGACAAAAACTTCATCAAAGAAGTCGGCGACGGCAAATCGGAAGGCGGCAGACGTCCGCGTTTGTTGAGCATCAATAATGATCTCGGTTTTCTGGTGGGTGTTGATATTGGCGCCACCAGTGTTGATCTGGCTCTGGCGGACGTGTGCGGGCATGTGTTTCAGCGCCGCTCCGAAGCTGCCGACGTGAGTAATCCCCCGGATGTGCTGCTGGGACGTGTGAGTGAAGTGATTCACGAAATGGCCCAGGCGCAGCAGATTGACCCCGGCAAGATCTATGGCATTGGCGTGGGGGTGCCCGGCCCCGTGGAGTTTTCACGCGGCACGTTGGTTGCCCCGCCCCTGATGCCCGATTGGGATAATTTTTCGGTACGCCGTTATTTTGAGGCCGCTTTCCCGTCTGCCTTTGTGATGGTGGACAACGACGTCAATATCATGGCACTGGGTGAGTTTTATACCAGCGGAAAAATTAATCCCGACAATTTTATCTTTGTCAAAATCGGCACCGGTATCGGTGCGGGGATTATCTCAAACGGCAAGATTCATCGCGGCGACACGGGCTGCGCCGGAGATATCGGACACATTTGTGTTGATAAAACCGGCCCGGTATGCCGCTGCGGTAACAAGGGTTGTCTTGAATCAATTTCCGGCGGGCGCGCCATTGCCGAACGTGCTATGGCGGCTGCCATGAATAACGAAAGCCCCATTCTGGCGCGGCACATGGCCGAAAACGGTGGTTTTTTACGCGCCGAAGATGTAGGCATGGCCCAACGCGAGGGCGATCGGGTTGCCGCGGAGATCATTCAATATAGCGGCAAGATGATCGGCGAAGGGCTGGCTGGCCTGGTGAATTTTTTCAACCCCAGTCACATCATCCTGGGCGGCGGTGTGACCGGGCTGGGTAACCAGTTTCTGGCTAATATTCGTCAGTCGGTGTTAAAACGATCCACACCGCTGGCAACGCGCCACCTGGTAATTGAATATTCGCGCATGGGTACTGAGGCTGGAATTACCGGTGCAATTTCTTTATTGCTTGAATATTTGTTTTATGTTTCGGATGATGTGCCTTAACAGGGAAAATTATGGAAACCGTAGCTTATATCAATACCTATCTGGATCAATTAAAAGGCGTGATCGATGCCCTGCCGCGTGAAACGATTGCACAGATTTTTGCCCGGCTGGAAGAATGCCAGGTATCCGGACAGACTTTGTTCGTGATGGGCAACGGCGGCA
>JAJTBH010000217.1 GCA_021287005.1 Anaerolineae bacterium | reverse complement strand
AAAAGATTACATTAAAGTCAGGGGGTTATGCTATACTAAAATGAACGTTTGTGGCAATTTGTCGATTTGTTAATGGCCTTCAGGAGGATCGGGAATGGATTTTGGGCAACTGAAGAAGGAAACCAGCACACTGGCAGACTTTGAAAAAAATCTTCAGGATGAATTGGATCAGGCGAAACGTTCATTATCTGAAGTCAGCTTGATGTTGGAACAAAGCCAGGCGGAATTAAATAAACTGACGCAAAGAAATGCTGCCATAACGGGCCATTTACAGCAAATTCAGCAACAATTTGATTCCGTACCGCGCTCTGATATTCAAATGACTTATAACGCCGCGTTGGACGCACAACAAAGACTGTTGGTGATGCGGGGTCAGCTTGAAAAATTACAGAACGAGCAGACTCACCTTGAGAAAATAATTGTTTATTACGAACGCGTTCAAAATTATTTAATTTCTTTGAACCTGGGCGGAAAAAATAAAAGCGGCAAACCTTCTCAGGCCAGTAACATGTTTGAAATGTTGATCGACGTACAGGAATCTGAACGACAGCGTTTATCACGCCAGATGCATGACGGCCCGGTTCAGGCGCTTTCCAATTTTATTTTTCAAACAGAAATCGTTTCGCGGTATTTTGACCTGGATGTAAACAAAGCCAGAGAAGAATTAACCGTTTTACGAACATCGGCAATGACCACGTTCCAAAATGTACGTGATTTTATATTGGAATTAAGACCCATGATGCTGGACGACCTGGGATTGCTGCCTACCATTCGACGGTATGTGGATGCCTTTAAAGATCAAAGCGGATTGGATGTTAATCTTAATATTATCGGGCAGGAACAACGGTTTGATCAATATATCGAAGTCATGATTTTCCGCGCCATTCAGGAATTGGTTGGGAATGCCGCGCGACATAATCCTGATCGAACCACAAAATTGAAGATAAAGGTCCAAATTAATATTGGTGATAATCTGGTGCGAGTAGAGGTGAGTGATAATGGAAAAGGATTTGTAACCGAAACCCTGGGGGCGGGGGGCGGTTTGGGCTTAAAATTAATTCGGGAGCGGGTTGAGATGCTAGGCGGATCAATGGAAGTTGAATCAACAAGAGGCCAGGGCTGTCGGGTATCTTTCCAGATTCCATTTCAACCGGTGAGCCAGCAAGAGCCTGTTTCGAATTATTAATTTTTTTTATTATCATAGAGGAGGCGAAATAATCAGTTATGAAAAAGAAGACAATTGGTGTATTAACTGGGGGCGGTGATGTGCCAGGCTTAAACCCTGCTATGAAAGCAGTGGTTATGAGCGCTTTGGATCTTGATTATAATGTTGTTGGTATCCGCCGGGGTTGGGCAGGTTTGTTAAATTACAACCTTGATGAACCTTCCACGCACGAATATTATATTCGCCACCTGGATCGTGAAGATGTGCGCACGATTGACCGCACAGGCGGTACATTTTTGCACACGTCACGTACCAATCCTCAACGAGTCAGCCCGAAAAACATTCCGGACTTTTTGAAAAACTCCAAATGGGGCAAACCTTCCGCTGAAGAAGGCAAGATGGATTATACCGAATATGTTTTAAAGGTATTGGATCATCTGGGCATCGACGTGTTGGTGACCATTGGCGGCGATGATACTTTGAGTTATTCGCACCGATTAAACAAAGAAGGATTCCCCACCGTGGCTATTCCGAAAACGATGGATAATGACGTTTTCGGCACCGATTATTGTATCGGTTTTTCCACCGCTGTAACACGTTCGGTTGAAATGATCACCAATATGCGTACGCCATTGGGTTCTCACGAACGTATCGGTATTGTGGAATTGTTTGGCCGCAATTCGGGCGAGACCAGCTTAATCAGCGCTTACCTGGCTTATGTTGATCGCGCAATCATCACCGAAGTACCCTTTAGCGTTGAAAAATTATGTGAATACTTAATTGAAGATAAACGCCGCAATCCATCCAATTATGCTATTATGACCATTTCCGAAGGCGCCACCATGGAAGGCGGAGATGTAATTGAAACCGGTGAGGCCGATGCGTATGGGCATCGCAAACTGGGCGGTGTGGGCATGCTGCTGGCTGAAGAAGTTAAACGCAGGACCGGCTCTGACGTCATGTACCAACAACTGGCTTATTTGATGCGATCCGGCGCCCCTGATTCTTTGGACCGCATGGTTGCCATGTCGTTCGGTCACCTGGCCATTCAGTTAATTCAACGCCGGGAAACCGGAAAAATGGTTGCGTTGCACGGCGGCAAATATACCAGCGTGCCGATTGATATTATTACTTCCGGAACAAAACGCGTAGACGTCCCCAGCTTTTATGATGTGGTTAATTATCGCCCGTCCATTAAAGACTTTATGGGCGTACCCATGTTCTTAAGTTAACCCTGAAATCAGATTAAAATAAACAGGCAATTGAAGTTTTATTATTCAATTGCCTGTTTTATTTTTATTCCGGAGGTAACCAACAATGCCAAAAAATGAACAAGGACTCATCAAAGAACGATACCAGGTCATTCCGAGAACGTTAATATTCCTAATCAATCAAGATAAAGTCTTGCTCATAAAAGGGAGCCCTCAAAAACGTTTATGGGCAAACCGGTATAACGGCATCGGCGGGCATGTCGAAAGAGGTGAGGATATTTACGCATCTGCCGGACGAGAATTAAAAGAAGAAAGCGGCCTGGAATGTAAGAATCTGTGGTTATGCGGCAGCATTATGATTGACGTGGAAGAAAACACCGGCATACATCTTTTTGTTTTTAAAGGGATGTACACCGGTGGAGAAATTGTGATTTCAAATGAGGGTTATCCGGAATGGATAGACCAGAATGACATTTTAAATTATGCTCTGGTAGAAGATTTAAAAACCATTCTACCGGTAGTTCTAAAACTAAAAAAGGGTGAGATGATATTTGCCCGTTACCACTATGATGAAAATGAACGCCTGGTTATAAACTATCTTACCAATTAAGCTGTGGGATCATCACAACGTTCATAAAAAATCAACAAAGTATTACCATATTTGCGTTGTTCAAACTCGGCCAGGTTTTTAAGCACAAGCGTTTTGTATTCAAGCGGATCGATTTGAACGATAACGCATCCATCCGTGGTTAACCAGTCCATATGTGTGTCAATTTCAAACAGGGCTTTTTCCCACATATCTTTATATTGAGGGGGCGCCACATAAATGTAATGGAATTTATGATCCGGGAGACGTCGTAAATAACTAAAAGCGTCAAACTGCATCACTTCAGCCTGTTCGATTAATCGGGTATGTTCAAGGTTGGTTTTTATCGTGCGAACAGCCGTTGTATGCAGGTCGATAAATCGGGCAAAGTGAGCGCCACGACTGAGGGCTTCAATTCCGACGCTGCCGGTGCCGCCAAATAAATCCAATATATCAGCGTCAATAATATCTCCGGCGAGAATATTAAAAAGGGCTTCTTTTACAACATCCGTAATGGGGCGCGTGGTATCACCCGGAACTGATTTCAAGTGCATTCCGCGCGCTTTACCAGAAATAATACGTGGGGTACTCAAGAGTCTCCTTATTTTGTCGGACGAGCCGTGTTAATGGCAGCCATGATATTACCGTAGGGTGCAATGACCGGCATGACACAACCGGTTCCAAGAATGAAACGACGTCCGGACGTGGATTGTATGGCGTCGGCTGCCTCAAGTTTCACATCTTCAGATGTACCATAGGCCATCGTTTCCCACTGTTTTAAACCACCACAAACAGTTCCTTTATATTTTTTCTGCGCCTCGGCAAGCGAGGGCTGTGTTTGCCGGTCATGCCAGTTTATAACCTGCACCGGATAGGAAGAAACAATATCAAACATAACATTGTCACCATGCAAATGAAGCATGTTAAACCACAGATTTTGAACCGTTTCCAGAACCAATAAATCATAAGGCATGGCAAAGGATTTAAATTCATCCTCCGTTAATAAACCATATTGTGCTTGTTGAATGGCATAAAAAATTCCGTCAATTCCCGTTTTGGCAGCTTCTTCAATAAAATTAATGGTGGTCTGCGTGATCACCTTTAAAGCTGAGTGCACTGCTTCAGGGTGAAGCCGTAACTGAGCGATAAGCCGATCACGACCAATCAAATTTTTTGCCTGAGATAGAGGACTGAAGATGGTTTGAATAATGGGAGTGTCTTTAGCAAAGGTTTTAACCAGACCGTCCAAAACCGATAATTGACCTGCCATTTGCCCTGATTTTGGAGAAAGCGGCGTGATCTTTTTCCAATCTTCCGGGTTCATGATGGGAAATTTGACATATTCACGGGAGCCTTCGGGATTTCCGGTCCATTTATCTTCCGAACCCCAGCCCTTAAGACAAAACGAAGATGACGGACTAACTTTAATCAGATCGAAATCAAAACGCTGTTGAAAATTAACCGTTGCAGCTAAAAGATTATCGGCGGATTGATCATCAACCGGAAAGTGCTGCCATAGTGCAACGGGCGTACGCGGCAGAACTTCATTATTTAAACATTTTTCGATTAATTGGCGATGAGTTAATTGAATAGACGTCATTTTGGTTTACTCCTTTTGCGGGTCTGTTTGCGAAAAAACGTCGGTCATGGTGTTCTGTAATTTCTGGTCTTCCAGATCGCGTTCGTTAAAATATGAATCCATAAAATGAGAATGACGCAGACGTAAAGCCATCGGCGCCACCTGTTGAATATCATTCATCGTAACCGAATCTCGCCCATCGGCTGCGCAATAAGCTCTGACGGCTTCGAGAAAGGTAATTTCCGCCCGGAGGGAGTCAATATTTAAATGGCGGATCAATTGGATGGCTTTATGGGCTACCGGCTCAGGTAAATGAACATTTTTCAGCCGCTCTCTGGCGCTGATGACTTCCTGGCGGGCCAGGTTGGTGTCCATTTCATACTGACGGATTAACAGGTGGGGATTATTTTGATAAAGCCTGACTCTTTGATAGGCTTCAAGCCGGTCAGAAACGTCGTTAAGTCCGCGCACGATCACCCGCAGGCCAAAACGATCCAAAATTTGAGAGCGGATATTACCTTCTTCCGGGTTCATTGAGCCAACCAGAGAAAACCGGGCGTTGTAGGTGGCACGCAAATCACCCCGCTTAATCACAAATCTGCCGCCGGCAGATGCATCCAAAATGACATTTATTATTTCGTCGTTGATTAAATTAACTTCATCAACAAAAAGTACATTTAAATCTGCCTGGGCAAGAATCCCGCGTTTTAATCGACGACGTTCATGTAAATCAATTTGATCATCTATTGAGCCAATCACATCCGGTAGCTGTGCATTAAGCGGCAGTTCAACCAGGCGAACCGGGTCGTTTTTGGTAAGAGGCAAACCCTCTGCGTATTTTTGAGCACATTCGGGACAGACAGCGTCTATTCCACCCGCTTCGATATCCTCTTCGGTACAGCCATAATAACAGGTACTGCGTTTGACATCGGGCAGTAAGTTTAACAAACTGCGCACCGCAGTGGTTTTGCCCGTGCCACGTGGACCGATTAATAAAACCCCACCGATGGCGGGGTTGATAATGCCGAGAAGAAGCGCCAGTTTCATCTCCAACTGAGCAACGATTCCCAGAAACGGAAACGGTAAGGCTTCAGCCCTGCCCGACTCTTCCTGTGGAAGGTGCGAACTTACCGTTCTACCGGAGACAAGATCGATTAATTCCTTAAGCGAACGAATCCCGGTGGTTACTGAGGAATCATCAGAAAAATCGGTTGGAGATGAACTGTTTTCATCTTCTTTCATAACTTTATTTTATATCTTTAAATGTCCAAAAACGATTCACAAAAAAGTTCCAAAGCATGATTATTAAAATAACGGTGGCCAATGCCCCGTTTCGACTCAAAAAATCGGGTGTAAACTGGTCAAGAAATAAATGGGGAGGAAGATACACCACGGCGAGGCTCATGTAAAAATCATTTAACCAGGCAAATAAAGGTGTGCGGATTAATAAACCGGCAATGCTAACCACTGAAAACTGAACCAACTGCGGCACAAGTGGCAGATCTTTCGATTCCGGAAAGGTCCAATATCTATTCCAAAAAAAATTACTGACAACGGCTGCGGTGAATGAAAAAACACTGGCCCAAATAACGTTCATCGGAGTAAAGATTTTAAGTAAATTTAAGACCCCAAAATCAATGACGGCACCAATTGAACCTACTACGGCAAATTTTAGAAAACGGTTTCGTTCTTTAGAATTGTGAATCATTTACTATTGTTCCATTTTTGATTTGAGAATCTCTTGTGCACGCGTGATATCGGGGCGGCGGCGTTGTGGGTCATCACCCAGGCGAGATGCAGGTTTGAAGGCAATGCCGGCTTTGTTGCCAATTATTCGATTAATTGTTTCAGCGAATTCCAAAATGGAAATTTCGGCGGGATTACCGATATTAACCGGATTATGCTCGTCGGATAACAATAATTTATAAATACCGTTTACCAGATCCTCAACAAAACAGAAACTGCGGGTCTGCAAACCATCTCCGTAACCGGTTAAA
>JAJTBH010000216.1 GCA_021287005.1 Anaerolineae bacterium | reverse complement strand
CCCGCTATGGGGATAACATCCCCGCTATGGGGATAACATCCCCGCTATGGGGATATCATCCCCGCTGTGGGGATATCATCCCCGCATGGGGATCATCCCCGCATGGGGATCATCCCCGACAAAAACCTCCCGAAGGGTGGTTATTTAATTGTCTTTGGAATTCAACGTGTTTAACTCAAGACGCACGCCATTAATGATCATACGCACGGAAGCGTCAAAACGTTTATCGTTATCCTCTTTATCCCATTCTTCCAGGGCAGTTTTTAATACCGGGGGCAGTTCAGTGCGTTGTACTTTGGGGCCGGCCTGCGGAAGCCGGGAAGATTGTTCTTCGATCACCGAACCAAAAGTGAAATTAATCACCGTAAAGGTGACTGTGGCAGCCTTGCCATATAAAAAACCGGCCTTGTGCAAAATGCGCGTGGATAATTCCCATAGTTTAAGCGACATCTGTCCCAGGGCCGGATGTGTCCCGGCCACCACGCGCGCGCCATCCTGATAGGCCAGCATGGCCGCGCGCAGTTCATGCGCCAGCGTATCAAGCCACTCATCCCAGGCGCGCGTATCATCCTGAAAATCCAAACCGTCAAATCGTTTTTCCAGAATGGCATTAGCCATTTCGTCCAGCAGATCCGATTTATTGGGAATATGCCAGTAAATTGAAGCGGCTTTGATTTTTAACTCACCCGCCAGGCGGCGCAGGGTAACCCCTTCCAAACCATCGCGATTGAGAATTTCCAGCGCTTTTTGAACGATTTGTTTTTTCTCGATTGCCATAAATCAGATTAACCTTTCCGGGTGTTTGTATTTACCCAGCCTTGCTTAATTTTACAGGATTAAACTCCAAAATCCCTTTTATAACCGTTTAACTTCTTGACAGAGTCATCGGGCGGGTGTAGACTAACACTGTTAGTCTAACAGTGTTAGATTTGTATTTTTATGATACTACCAAATATAAAAACTGAACACATTGTTACGCACCATTTTTAACACAGAAGGAAACTGTCAATATGAAAATTTCAACCGAAAAAAATCCGGTTCGCAATCCCCGAAAAGAGCAGGAAAAGGCGCTCTGGATTGTTACAGCTATTATTGTTCTTAATGGGATTGGCATGACCATTGTTTTCCCGCTTTTCCCATTCCTGGTCGGGTTATATCTGCCCGAATTGCAGGTGGCTATTGGCCTGAATGCTCTCGTTTCGGTTTATGCATTTTGTGAATTTTTTTCCGCTCCGGTCTTTGGCGCATTAAGTGACCATTTTGGGCGCAAACCCATCCTGATTTTAAGCCTGGCGGGCTCGGTCATCGGTTATCTCATGCTGGGTTTGGGAGGCGCACTCTGGGTATTATTCCTCGGCAGAATTATCGACGGCTTAACCGCCGGAAATATCAGCACCTTGTTTGCCTGTGTGGCCGACAACACCGGGCCCGAAGAGCGCGCCAAATGGTATGGATATATCGGCGGAGCGATGGGTATTGGTATGATGATCGGTCCGGCAATCGGCGGGCTTTTGGGAATCGGTTCGATTACACTGCCGTTTTATGTCACCGCCGGCATCACTTTTATCTCGATACTACTGGTTTATTTCTTTTTACCCGAATCGCTGGCACCCGAAAAACGCACGCAGCATTTTTCCACAGAGAGCTTCAACGCTTTTGTGCATATCAAGGATATCTTCCTGGTAAAAGAGGCGGCTTTCCTGCTGGTTCTGGGCGGCTTTTTTTACATTGGCCTGAGCCTGTATCAATTTAATGCCGGCATCTTTCTTAAAGATGTTTTTGCCTGGGGCCCGGCATTTATCGGCGCAATACTCTCTCTTATCGGCATATGCGACATCGTGACGCGCGTCGTTTTATTGCCGCTGCTGCTAAAAAACTTCAACGAACGCAGCATTGCCATAAGCGGGCTTTGCGGAATGGCGATTGGGCTCGCGCTCTTATTCGCGAGCGCTTTTAACACTTCGGTAATCCTTTTGATCGCAGCCGTTATTTTTATTGCGCTGGGAGAGGGTCTCTTTGACCCGTCATATAACGCAAGACTTTCCCAATCCGTCAGCGAAGACCGGCAGGGGCAATTGCAGGGCGCAAACCAGAGCCTGCAAGCTGCATATCATGTCATTGTTCCGCTTATCTCCGCCGCGATATACATTTATTCTCACAGCGCGCTTTTTGCCATCGCCGCCCTGTTTATGCTGCTCACGCTGGTTCTTTTTCTTAAATTAACGGCGCCCGCCACATTTGTATCCGAAACCGCAAAAAATGAGAGCTAATCCTTAAATCGACCGCACAATTTTAACGATCATTTGCCCGGCGTCATCACCTGATAATGCCGGACAAAAAGCGCCTTCCATCAAACGGGAAGGCGCTTTATTAAACAAAAATCCGGTTTCAGGCGTTGTCAGCCCAAACTCACCGCCCTTTTGCGTTTATTCACCGGGGATTAATTTTTCCAATGCCTGTTTGATATCCTCGCGGTGGTAAGCGGAGTGCCCGTCAAGATCGTTGGGCCATTCCGGCCGGCGCTCCCGGCCGTTGAACCATTTTTCGGGCGCGTCGCGCAGCGCGGCCAACACATCCTGCTGCACCTGCCGGTGCCAGGCCAACACTTCCTGCGGCGAACGATCCCGCCAGCGTTCATAAATCAGGCGATTACCGTCCGTCCAGTTGAGCCCCTTCTCTTCTGGCGGCACGGGTTGTTTTTTGATTTGCCGGAGCACGTCGGCCTTCCAGTGGGTAATATGTGCCAGGGCATCTTTCACCGTCCAGGGATCTTTGGTTTCGGGTCTGGGCAATAATTTATTCCAATCGTCATCGTTCAGGCGGTTAACCAGGCGATCCAGACGGTCGTATTCTTCAATCGTACGTTTGATAACTGCTTCGCGCGTGTGCCGCACCATAATAAACCTCCCATTTCATTTAAGTATACCCGGGCCTGGCATCGCGAGCATTCAAGACCCAGTTGCCGCGTCCATTAACCGCAGAAAAGATTTAACCGCCCCGGCAAAAAGATCGGGCTGGTCGTAATGTAACCCATGCCCGGCTTTTGGAATTATTTTTACCTGCAAATCCGGCTTAACCTTTTGTAATTCCGCCGCCGCGGCGGGTGAAAGCACACCGTTTTCAGCCATCACCAGCAGGGTTGGAATTTTAATGAGCCTGGCCAGTTGTCTGTAGTCGGGGTTGGGCGGCGTGAGTACATCAAAAGCGCTCATCCGGGTTTGAAGCCGCGCCCGGGCCAGGAGCTCAATCAGCTCGGGCGGCCGCTCCGGGTGTTTCGCCCCGGTCTCTGCCATAATTTCATTTAATGACATTTTCAGCAGCCGCCGCTGTTGCTCGGCCACATCACTGTCGCGAACCTCGCGCTGCACCTCCGGACTCAAAAACGACGGGTCGGCCAGAATTAAAGCCCGGAACAATTGAGGGTAATGCGCCGCCGCCACGGCGGCGCTCATGCCCCCCATCGAATGCCCGATCAGCACCGGCGCAGACAGCCCCAGAGTTTGAACAAGACCGGCGATATCGCCGGCATGCTCTTCATAACGGTAGCCATACAGCGGCGCGTCCGACTTGCCATGCCCCCTGGCATCCGGCATAATCACATCATAATCCTGCTCCAAAACCCGTGCCACAGCGCTCCAGCAGGCTCCGTTTGCCGTCAAACCGTGCAGCAAAATAATGGGCTGCAGCCCTCCCCCGGTTCTCGTATAGTGGATATTGATCCCGTTTGTTTTGCAGGTTGCTGTGTTCCAGGCCGGCATTTTGCTGCTCCTTTTCGAATATAGGCAGATGATTTTTAAGCATCTCATCCATTATCGCTGCCGGCCCCATTCGACAGGCGGGCCGTAAGCAGCAGCGTTTTCGGCAGATCCAGACTTATATTAACGCGTATCTCAACCAGCAGCTCGTCATCCATAAAATGAAAAAGCAGGTTGAAATAAAAAGGCGTTTCAACGAGCCGCACAATCATTTTAAAACTGTCTTCGTTAATCCACCCGCCGCTGGTAAAAACCAGCTTATGATAGTCCGGCAACCAGGGTCCATTCAAACGGTTAAACAGGTTGCTCTGCCCCTGTCGCCACTCGCCGTAACCGCAGTCGAGTCTTTGCTCGCCGGCCGCTGTTTTAAACAGCACCGCACACGCCGATGGCGCAAAATCCAGAGTCAAGTATTCGAAACCCAGTTCGTTAACATCAAACGCATACGTTCTTTTTGCAACCTGCCGCGGCTGAGATATGCCCGGTGCGCTCTGCACCGGAGCAAGGGCCAGAGCCGCAAGCTTTTTTGCCAGAGCATCCCGGTCGGCGGCATCTTCAACCAGCGGCCCGCTTTCAAAAGCCGCCAGCAGCTTGTCCCACACCAGGTCCAGCAGTTGCTGCGATTCCAATAAATCGATACCGGCGGTGAAAACCAGAACCGCGTCCTGTTGCGGCATGACGATACAACACTGGCCAAACACGCCGCTGGCCTGATAAGCCTCATGCCGGCAGCGCCAGAATTGATACCCATAGCCCTGTGTATAATCGCTCTGCGCGCCGGGGTTGCTGCCTGCAACCTGCGCCGAAACGGCCGCCTCAACCCAGTCTGCGGGTAATATTTGACGTTCTCCCCAGCGTCCATTTTGCAGATACAACAAACCAAAACGCGCCAGGTCTTCGCTGGTAATACTTATCCCGTACCCTCCCGCAGCAATCCCCAGCGGGGATTCCTGCCAGGTCGCCTTGTTTATGCCGAGCGGTTCAAACAGGCGCGGTTGCAGGTAATCGACGAGTTTTAAACCGCTTAATTTCTGCACGATTGCCGCCAGGATATGGCTCGCCCCGGTATTATAGAGAAAAAACGTCCCCGGCGGGTGGACGGGCGTTACATTTAAAAAGGCTTTAACCCAGTTGCCGTCGGGCCGCTTGATCTGATACGGCCAGGTATCCACATCATGCCCGGTCGTCATCGTCAGCAGGTGGCGCACGGTCATGTTATTCAGAAAATCATTAACTTCCGCCGGTCTTTCATCCGGAAAAAACGAAAGCACCCGTTCATCGATTGATAACAGTCCTTCCGCCACCGCCAGGCCGACCGCCGTCGAAGTAAAACTTTTGCTCACCGAAAACATCAGGTGCAAATATTCGGCACGGTAAGGCGACCACCAGCCCTCGGCAACCACACAACCGTGGCGCAGCAGCATAAAACTGTGCAGCTCGTTCACCTGGTCATCAAGCGCCGAAGCGATGCCCTCGGCTTCGGGCCGGGAGCGTGGTAAGGCATTTTTAACATTTGCGTACATATTTCCAACTCTCATTGTTAACAGGGCAAGGCAAACCGGCCATTTGTATGACCGGTTTACCTCATTATTCAGCTTTTAATTATACACTGGAGCAAAAATACACCCGCGCGACCGCATGGGTGCGCCGCCCGGGCACTCACCAGCCATCCGGCGCGTACCTATAAAATTAAACCGGTTTACCCGGCCCGCGCTTTACAGATGGGCGCTTAAACACTTCCGGTTGTGACAGCGCCTGCCCGTTCGTAATTCACCACAATGATGCCGCCCGGTGTAACGACACCCTCTGTCACCTTAAACGCCGCCGGGATCACACCATCCGCAAACAAACGTTTTCCGGCGCCCAGCGTCAGCGGATAAATCATCAGCCACAACGCATCCACCAGATCATGTTTAAACAGCGTTTGAATGAGATTGCCGCTTCCCCAAACCACTAAATCCGGACCCGGCTGCCGTTTGATTGCGGCAATTTTTTCCGCAATATCTCCGTTTAAAAACACACTCGGCTGCCACTCGCTGGACGTCAAGGTATTGGAAGCCACGTATTTGGTCGCCGGGTTAACCCCGGGCCAAATATCCGCATGGTGCGGCCAATATGGCTCCCAGATTTTAAAGGTCTTGCGCCCCAACAACAGGTCAAAGGGCCGGTTCATCTGTTTTTGCAGGGCCGCATCCAGAACCGCATCGGAATACGGCGCCGTCCACCCGCCAAACGCGAACCCGCCGCTCGGGTCTTCCTGCGGCCCGCCCGGAGCCTGAATGACACCATCCAGGGAAATGTGCTCATACACGATCATTTTTCTCATGGCAACAGTCCTCCAACATCCGCTTAAAAACCCGGTGGTTAAATTCAAAGTGGATAAATTAAGTCTTGTATATTATTTTATATCAAAATGAACGAGGAATCTATATATCGAAACACAACGAAACAAGTAAGATTTGCTAGGTGGGTTCTATAACGAACCCACCTAGCAGTGTTCATGGTTTCCATAAATAACATAACCTATTTATAATAAAATTTCAAAATCGCTTTGCTATTGTCGCAATCCTTCTTGGATCTGTAGTGAGTTCTGTCGAATCATGGTTTCTCCAATATACTTTATCTCCAACAACAGCCATTTCTTTTTGCGGTGGTATTTCAATTACAATGATACCTAAACCATAATAATTATTATAGTCAATGCTTGATAAAATATTCATCGCTATACTTTCTGTTAACTCGGATGCCTTAATCTTGCTTTTCAATAGAGATACATAATCTTCCAAGCTCATATTCAAAATTTTTGCTTCTCTTGCTATACCTACAATAAACCTATTTCCAAGTTTTAATGGTTTGA
>JAJTBH010000215.1 GCA_021287005.1 Anaerolineae bacterium | reverse complement strand
ACTCTTCCCAGGATACTTTTGAGACATAATATTCTTCTACGCCTGCATTAACCTCGTCTAAATACCAGTAGTCCGGAATTAAAAATTTTATTCCGATTTCGGGATATTCTTTCCATGAAAAACCGGCCGGGCCGGGTTTTTCATGGTTTAGATACGGCGCGGCACGATCTTCCGGGTTTTGGGGCGCTGCCAGCAGAAAAACAACAAATCCTATCAGGATAACCAGTAAGGAAAAAATCCCCCAGAAAAGTGGTTTGCGAAGCTTGTTCATGGTTCCCCCCGTGAATGCCAGTTAATGATGAATCAGAAAATTAATCCCCACTGTTATGAAAATATTATAGCAGTTTATAAAAAATCAAGCTTGTTTTTTGCCGGGCGAGTTTGTACCACTCTGGTTTTTCCGGTCCTCTCGGAGGTGCGCAATTGTGCTCCGGTGACCAAAATACGCTTCAGGACTCACATATTTGCGCCAATAAATCTTCCGGACTGCTGAATATGGCTGTGGGGTGGTGCATAGCCAGAAGGTCGCGGCGATTATATCCCCAACTGACTGCACCCGCGGCCACGCCGGCCTGATGGGCGGCTTCAACGTCCCTGACTTCGTCGCCAATCAACATGGCCTGCGCCGCCGGAACACCGCTTTGTTTAAGCAGGCGCTTGATATGCGCCTGTTTACCGGAAAGGGGTGCGCCGCATTCGAAATAGGCCATCAGCGCCGTGTTTTGCGGCCCCAGCACGCGTTTGATGTTTTCCTGCGCGTTGGAACTGACCACCGCCAGGGTAAAACTGCGTTCAGACAGCTTTTGCAGCAGGTTGTCCATTCCGGCAAACAGGTGAATTTGATCAATATCTTCGCTTGCCAACTGGCGGGCATAGGCGGCCATCTGGGGAAGTTTCCAGAAGGGCACGCCCAACTGTGCCATAATATCGCGGCTGTCGGCCCCTCTTAGCGCTTCCAATTGCTGCACACTCAACGGGGACAGTTGATATTTTTCGCTGATTTTGTGTATCACGCCGGTTAACCAGGGAAAAGAATCGGCCAGGGTGCCGTCGAAATCAAACATGAGCAGCCGGTATGGAGAAGCCATAGGGTTTATTATAGCGGGTTTCAGCCCTCACAGCGAGGCGTTTGAAGGTCTGAATTTATTTTCGAATGACCTTTTTTGCCTGCTTGCCGAGGGCTTTCAAAGGCAATCAAGGCAATACCGCCCAATACGCATACCATGCCCAGCAGGTGTGAGGGATAAAAGGGCTCTTTGAGAAACAGGTAGGATAATAAAACAGCGCTGACCGGCCAGACCCCGGTGAAAACGGCTGCCGTGCTGGCCGGCACTTTGGAGAGACCGCTGAACCACAATAAAAAGGCGATTACCGTGATTACCAACCCGGAGTATAAAACCATTAACCAATCTGTGGTGGTCGTCTGAGAGAAGTTAAAAGCCAGGGCTTCGGGTAATGCCAAAGGCAGAAACAATATAAACCCGATCAAACTCATAAGTGTGGTGGTAACCAGAGGCGAGATTTTGGGAGAGATGAGCTTACGAAAAGTGGTAAAAAGCGCTTCACCTACCACGGCGCCAAAAACCAGCAGGTTGCCCAACAATGGATTTGCGCCACGGTCGGTGTTTAAAGTGGTGCCCAACAGGTTGATGGCCAGAACGCCGCATAGGGTCAGGGCAATTCCCGACCATTTTTTTAATGAAAGACGCTCTTTGAGGAAAAAGAAGGAAATCAGCCCCAGAACGGCCGGAGTGGTGCTGGTGATAATGCCGCTCTCGGCTGCCCCGGTTAACTTGAGGCCGTTAAGCAAAAAAATTGAAAAAAGAAAAACACCACACACTGTTTGTAAAAAGATAAAAAGCCAGTCTTTAACCGTTATGACCGGCAGCTTTTTTTCGCGCCAGAATAAAAGCGGCAGCAAAAAGAGAGTCGCCAGGCCAAAACGCAGCGCCGAGGCCAGAAAGACCGGGAAACTGGCGACCATTAATTTCCCTACAACTATCGAACTGCCTACAAAACCCATTGCCAGGGATAATTCGAGATAAGCACGATATCGTTGATTCATAAAAATATCCTCCAGATATAACGAAGGATATCCATTTTATGTTCAGGTGTATTGTACGCCGTTGCTGTATTCGCCGGGGGTGAAACCGCACAGGCGCTTAAACCAGCGGTTAAGGTGGCTCTGGTCGGTAAAACCGGTTAAGGCAGCGGTGTTGGCAATCGATTCACCCTGCGCCAACAGTTTTTTGGCCTGGCGAATGCGCACTTGCCTGAGATAAGCGTAAGGTGGAATGCCGGTGGCCTGGCTGAAAACGCGGTTTAGATGGAAGCGGCTCAGGTTGGTTTCGCGGCTGAGATCGTCGCTGTTGATGTCGCTGTTGTAATGATTGTCGATATAATTGCGAATGAGTAATACGGCGTTATGCTCATCGCCGGGTGGAGAAAACTGGGCGGGTTGGTAAGCGTGCCGGCTGATCAGGCGGCTGAGAATTCGGTCAAAATAATGCTCGCGTTCCAATGCGGCTGTAGGGCCGCTTTTAAGTAACCGGTGAAACTGTTGAACTAAAGCGGCCAGATAAGGGTCATTTAAAACGCCATTTTTAATAAAAGGCAGCGGCACCTGTTTTTCGGCCATCATGCAGGCCATTTGCTGTAATAAAACCGGATCGAAATAAAACATGCGATAGGTCCAACTGTTTTCAACGGCATGCCCGTTGTGCACTTCACCGGGCAGGCACAGGTTAACCGTGCCGGTCGGGGCTATCAGGGTCTCACCACGGTAATTAAATTCAAGCGCCCCGGCTTCAATCATGCCCAGGGCAAATTGTTCGTGGCTGTGGCGTGTAAAGTTTTGAGTGGTATACCGGGCATGCAGCCATTCGAGATTGTGAAACCTCGGAAAATGCATGATAGAAACCCGGTTGTTTAAATCTTCTTGAGCCATATTTTTATGGTTGCCGGGAGGGGTGTGGGAGAGCCCCGGCCTGTTCAGGTAACAATTCTAACAGGTTATGAGAATCTCCTGTGCGCAAATTTATAAGTGTGATTGAACCCAACGCGAAAGGAGCATTGGTGGCAATTTGCGTTCCATCGGGAGACCATGCAAAGGTTGTGTTTTTCGAATATAACAGTTTGCTTAATCTTTGTTAATTGGCGCCGTTTTTATCAACCACATATAAATTATGGGTTTTCATCTTTTTGCTTAACGACACGTGCATATTTAACCACTTCGGGACTGAAGCCATATTTTTCATAAACAGCACGTGCATGGCTGTTGCCCGCAAAAACATACAGGGTTAACAAACCAAAACCCTGTTCCTGTGCCCAGGTTTCGGCGGCATCTAACAACAAATGGCCAATTCCGCGCCCCTCGGCGCCTTGTTTAACGGCCAGGTCTGAGATATAACCCTGTTTTTGGCCGTTGAAATAATCAGTCTGGGTCTGCAAATGGATAAAACCAAGCCGATCTTCAGTTTCATCTTCGGCAATCAAAATCAATGAGCCGTCTTCGGGGTCTTGAACGGCTTTTTGCATGGATGTTAAATTGGCACTGTTGATCTCTTCACGGCTGCGCCAGTGGGGCAGCTCAAATTCTGAAAAACGCTCGACCAGTGAAAGAATAAATTCATTATCAGCAGGTTTGGCAGGTCTGATTATTGTATTCATAAAGGTTTATTCCGGGTTAAAAATCCCCTGTTGATGAAATTATATCGGTTTGCAAAGTGTATCATATAATGCCTGCGGCGCGCAGCATGGGGGTGATCAAACCATCGGAAGCGGTGTCGATCACGTTTGTGGCAGCCAGTTTAACCGCCGGCAACGCAGTTAATGGTGCAAAAGAAAGCCGCGCCAGTTTTAAGAGCTCCAGGTCGTTTTCACCGTCACCGGCAGTATACAACGGGGTATTTTGCCGGTCGAGGTCTGTAAGCAAAGCCAGTAAGGCACTGCCTTTATTAACTCCCGGCGGGCTGATTTCAAAGATGGTGGGCATGCTATACGCCGTGCTGACCGGCAGGGCCTTCACGGCATCATTCATTTTAATCAAATCTTCAGGATGCTCAGACAAACACATGACCTTGCAAAAACTGTTTAAACCGCTGTCAAAATCATAGGTGCGAAGAGGAAATTCATATTTGGCCGCACTGGCTAAACCAAACGGATTGGGATTTAATATATTGATTTCATTAACCGCCAAAAAAAGGAAAGCTATCTGCTTCTGTTCGCGTGACAGAGAGACGAGCTGTTTTTGCAGATCGGGTCTAAAAGAAATATAAGACGAGATGATTTCTGAGCTATGACAGGTAACGGCGCCATTCAGCAGCAGCAGTGGAAAAGGAATGTTTTGGTCGAGAAATAGGCCGTTTTTGTGAAAGGTGGCCTGCACCGAATCGAGCGAGCGCCCGGTGGCGGCAATCAACTGTACGGGAAGTTGCGGGTCTGCAAGCAAATTTATGTCATTGGGGTGGATGTTTCCCTGCTCATTGACGAGGGTGCCGTCAAGGTCAAAACAAAAAATGGGTTTCATGATTAAGTTTACCTGCGTATTTTTTGCTTAATTAAACCACACGCGGTCTACATTGCCAGTATCAACCACCCATAAAACATGTTATATCCGGTTATTTTTCGAAGGTGACATCCCAGAGGTGAACGTGAGCGGGTTCGTTTTCTTCATAATTGTGAATGTCCAGTTCCAGTTTTGAAACGGATAGTTCATTGCCAAAATCGATTTTCATCAAATGGTTGTCGAGAGCGGCTTTTTCTTCTATTTGAAAAACGCGCGGTTCGCTCTCACCGTCCAGCCACACCCTGGCACTGTAACGGGTGGCGGCGCTGCCGGTTAAAACATCAACACCTTTCAGGGGCACAGCTCGTTGAAATTCGAATTTAAGCGTCAATGGGTTTGATGCGGCTGTGCGGATCAAAGTCGTCGGTTCATGATCAAAAATGTCTGTGATGTTTCCCATATCCAGTTTGGAATAACTGACCTTTACATTACCCAGATCACCAAGAGACACTGTTTCAGTGGATAATTGATGGCGTAAAGCAATTTCTTCGGCCATGATTTTATCAATCTGATCGGCATAACGCATGCGGAAGAAGATGAACCCGGCGCTGCCATCCGGATAGGGAAGGATTTTTTCAACCTTTATATCCTGAAACTTGGGACTATTTTGAATGTCCTCAAATTCTTGAGGGGTAAAGATAAAAATGGTATTGGGTTTAATCTCATGATGATCAAAAGCAAAACCATCCACGCTGTCGAGTTTGATGGGCAGAGGATCACCCATGAAAAAACGCATGATTGTGTCGGTGCCGTTTGCCCAGGTATGACTGAGCACGATATGGGTGTTGGGATCTTTGGCCAGGATATCTTTTATCTCCGTGGTAACCTGCTCGCCCCCATATTGCATTCCGCCCAGACCATAATTGGTGAACCAGGTTGGGCCGTTAAGCAGCGCATCACTTAATATATAGACATTGCCAAATATCAAGATGGCATAAGTTGAAACGGTTAAAACCAGGTAAGAAAATCGTTTTTTCTGCAACCAGTTTAAGAAAGTTTCCGCTCCTATGGATGAAATTAGAACCATGGGAATGACGATAAACAACAACCGGGTGGGTCCGCGGCCGACCAGTGAAGCCCCACTGGGTATCACCAGCAGTAGAATTAATAAAGTACGGTAAGATGATTGTTTGACGTTTTTGAATACCTGGAAAAATCCCAGTACGGCAAAGGGAATGGTCCAGACCAATAAATGACCGTATCCCTTCATAATGTGGCGAACGATATCTTCTTCATTGGGCAGAAACCAGTACAGTGGGTTCAGGCTATGAATGTATTCATTAAAATAAATTCCTGCTTTATCGAATAAAGACAAATTATTCATGACGATATACGAGCCGAGGATTTCCAGATGATTGGCATTTTCTTCCCCATGCAGCACCAGAAAACGGAAATATGGAATCAATAACAATAAACCCAGTATGAGGGCGCCAAACACGGTTTTTCGGTTTTTCCAATGGTAACGTATATCTGAAAGAAATAAAAAGATGACGCTAAAAACAATAACCACTTGAGCGGGACTGTAAGTGTAAAAACAGAGCGCTGCCATAATGACTGTGCCGTACATATAATGCGGCGATTTATAACGATACATCAGATAGAAATAAATCAGACCCGCATAAAAAGCGGTTGACATGACAGTCTCAAATGATGTACGCGAATGTAAAAACCAGATGGGGGTAAGAGAAAGCAATAAAATACTGAGCCAGGGATACCGGCTGTTAAAGATGTTTTTCGCAGTCAAACCAACCGATATGGCTGCGATCAGTGTTACCAATACCGACACCAGACGATTGATAAAAACGGAACTGCCAAAAAGCAGATATGGGATTACCTGCAAATAAACGGATATGGAAAGATTATATTGTCCGGCGTTTGGGAAAAATGCCGGTAATAATTCGCCGTTTTCGCCTTGAAATCCGTGTTTGATAAAATCGACTGCCCAGACCGTTTGAATGGCCTCATCCGAAAAGAAGTAAATGGGAAATTTATCAAGCCCGATCAGGCGCACCAGCAAATAAACCAGGATGGCTGCCAGGAATAGCCAGAATTGCC
>JAJTBH010000214.1 GCA_021287005.1 Anaerolineae bacterium | reverse complement strand
TTACCTGGCTGCTCATATTTTCTTCCAGCCCATGTTTAATTTCATTGTATAAAATAACGGCGCTG
The DNA here is from genome assembly GCA_021287005.1 of Anaerolineae bacterium. Taxonomy (GTDB): domain Bacteria; phylum Chloroflexota; class Anaerolineae; order Anaerolineales; family Anaerolineaceae; genus JAJTBH01. Next base: position 6,564 of record JAJTBH010000214.1, on the reverse strand, counting down.
ACGGCGCCGATGAGAATGGCAGAAAAAACCAGCACCATCAAAAATGTAAACATGTATTGTCTTTTAAGGGATTTATTTAAATTAAACATATCAAACTCCATAACACCTTACCGGGTAAGATCTACAAATATTTATAAGATTGGTTTTAAACAGAATTGTTAGTTCGAATTTCCTTCACTGACGGCGATGGTATTCTTCCCTGTGAATAACGCAACGCTTCAGGTCTAAATTGTGTTATTTTTATTTGATTAAATTTTAACTTAAATTTGGATATTGGATACCGGTTTTTTAATTCTTAACCAAAGCTTAACCTGCTCATAATCAACACCCCCGCTCGACATTTGGGAAGAGTGGGGGTGTTGGTTAGATATTTTCGCCGAATTCCCAGCGTATAAAACGCCGGATGGTGACTTTTTCGCCCAGGCTGGCGGAAACTTGCGCCAATAAAACAGAGACGGTAAGACTGTCATCACGTACGCTGGTTTGACGCAGCAGCACATTTTGATGGTTTTATCCTTTTCCTGTTGTAAAATCTCAACCGGCACGTCCTGTTCAGATACCCAGAGCGGCGTGGCGGCGGCTATTTGCAGAGCGGTTTCATGCATTAATTTGCGAAAAGCGGCTGAACGGGCGGCAAAGTCGGACTGGCACTGCATCTCAAGCATGACCCCGATCCGCCCATTGGCGTGCGAATAAATTTCAATTGCGCCCTGTAAGGTTTCCTGATCGGCATGTTTGCGGGCAGCGGCTTCGGCTTTTTCGCGCAAAATCTCAAGCGCCCGCGGATAACTGCCCTGACTTTCCTCCCAGGCGAGGCGACAATCCATGATGCCAGCTCCACTGGCCTCCCGCAGTTGTTTAATCATTTCAATAATGTTGCTCATAACTTTCTCCTGTTTAACTCGATTTTGAAGTATTAAAAATTAATCATCGAGTACCCTTGATAACATATGTTATTAATAACATATTAAATCATAATCGTCAAGAAACCGGGTGATTAATGTTACTGGCGCTTTTTATCGTATTATAGTAATATAGGCATAAGGTAATAAATAAAGGAGAATGATGGGAAGAAGCCGTGGTCTGGTTAACCTTATCTGTGAATATAACGATGCGTTGTCTGATTCGCAGCGGGTTAAGATGATGAAAATTATGGGTTCAAATCCGACCAATACCGTTACGGTCAGTAATTTTGCCGAAATCTTGGGCATTTCTCAACCTTCGGCCACCAAACACCTTAAAATTTTGCATTCGGTTGACCTGATCATCCGCAAACGGGTTGGGACCAGCGTTTATTATTCTTTAAACCTGAACGCGATTGATCAATATCACCAATTGCTCGAAACCGCCTTTATTAAAGGTTTTTCGCCGTGTCCTTATGCTTATAAATGTGAAGAATGCCCCGAAACGGATACCTGTGCATGAAAATAATCATGGTTAATGATTACTTAAAATCTAAAACTGTTTTCCTGAAAAGGAAAACAGTTTTTATTTATTTCAATATCGGATAGTGTGATAGAGAATAAAGCAGCTCAACCCGGAATAAATGAGGAAAAATATGCTTAAAAAAACAATTATTGTTGGCGGCGGTTTGGCAGGAATGTCCTGTGCGTTAAAACTTGAGCAGGCCGGTTTGGATTATTTGTTAATCAGTGATCGGCTGGGCGGCCGGGTGATGTATTCAATGGAAGAAAAGATTAATTACGGCGCGTATTTTGTGATGAATAATTACAAACACGCAACCAAATTACTTTCAAAGACAAACCTGGTCAATCCGCTGCACGCCTGTTTTCACAACAGTTTAACCGAACGTTTTGCGGTAATCAGCCTGCATACACTGAGGCTGCTGCCCGAGTTTATTAATTTTTTCTTTGCCATGCGTGAGTTTGCCGGACATTATGAGGTATATAAAAACCGCTGCCTGGAAATGACACAGCGAGATGCATTAAATGCCGATGCGTATATGGCCGGGTTATTTGAAAAACCTGCCTCTGAATTTATCAAAGAGAAAAATTACGAACGGGTGGCCGACGATTATATTTCAAAATTTGCCTATGCCTGCACCGGAGTTGATATAAAAAAAATCAGCGCTTTGGATTTTTTAAATGTCAGTATGGGTATTTTAATTCCCATTCATCAATTTATATTTGATGAAAAGAAGATGGCCGAAAAGTTTAACGGTCACCTGGAGACAAATAGAATTAAAAAAATCGAAAAAATCAACGATTATTACAGATTAACCGGCGATAACGAAAAAATATATGAGGCCGAAGACGTGGTATTGGCGACCCCTGCCAGCGTGACACAAAAATTATTGAATCTGAAAGAAATTCGTGAAGCCTGCCAGTTGTATGTATTTCATGTTGAGGCCCTTTTAAAACCCAATTATCAAAAATATGAATTGAACCTTTTTCCGGCCAGTTCCGAGATTATTCTGACAGCGCGCCAACACGATGGCAGCTATTTGATTTATTCAAGGCAGGCACAGGTAGACCTGAACCTTGTTTGTCAGAATCACAAACTGCTTTCAAACGTTGCCTGGGAAAAGGCCATGTATGTACAGGGGCGGGCCTACCTCGAACAACAATACGCCGAGGGTCTTTATATTGCCGGTGATCATAACGGGCTGGGGCTTGAACCGGCTGCCATTTCCGGTATTTTTGCTGCCAATCAAATCATTCATCACGCTTAAATTAATAAAGGAATCCATGTACGAATTCATTCAATCAAACACGCTCTGGTTTATTTTGGCCTGCCTGTTAATCGCCGGTTTGTTGTTATTGGCCGGCCTGATTTATTACGGATTCAGTAATCCGCCCAGTGAAGAAGAAAAGAAAAAATGGCTTCCCGGAGACGATTTATTGGGAAATGAACCCAATCGTTTACGCGGCAGCTTGGCTGTTACCATTCATGCCCCGCGTGAAAAGGTCTGGCCTTATCTGGCACAATTGGGTCAGCGCAGGGCCGGTTTTTACAGCTTTGATTGGCTGGAGCGTTTGTTTGGCTTCCATATCTATAATACTTATTCCATTGTGGACGAGTGGCAGAATATGGACGCCGGCCAATACCTGTTTTATCACCAATGTGGCATCGGTTCGCAAATAAAGGAAGTTAAAACCGGGGAATACTTTACTTCCTTATCCGATTCGCGTCACCCGTCAGCCTGTCAGGGATCATTGGCTTTTGTGCCGCCCTTTGGGCTTAAATATTTTGCCTGGAGTTGGAACTTTATTCTTGAAGATGCCGGCCAGGGGCAAACACGTTTTTTTACGCGCTGCGATGCGGTTTTTGAGCCTTACGATCGTTTTCGGCGCGCCCTGGTTGCCGTTTTTCTGGGTATCCCTTCGTTTGTAATGTGTAAAAGCATGTTAATCACCATAAAAAACTGTGCAGAAGGTCGAAAATAATAGAGGAAAAATGAATCGAACACCTGAATTCCCCAAAACCAAACCTGTTTATGAGATTAAAAATAGCCGCCTGGGTTTATCCGATTGGATTAAAGAAAAAATTGGCGTACGACCGGAATCCTGGCCGTTTATGCTTAAGCTGTTTAAATTAATTCTCTCAGGCAGTAAATATATGAAAAACCCGGTCATTGGGCCGATTTATAAACGTTTGATGATGTTCAGCCCGGAAGAATCCACTTATTCACACGGCACCATTTATAACTTAAATGTGGATGTCAGTGACATGGGAGAAAGTGTGGTTGTGCCGATGGACCTGGTTAAAGATATGCTGCGTAACGCCAGTTATATCGCATCCGCCAATACTTGCCTGTGCCGTGATGCCGCCAACTGCCAGGATTATCCTAAAGAAGTCTGCTGTCTCTTTTTGAGCAACAGCGGTCGAACTTTGGTTAAACATCGTGTGGGATATGAAATTTCGGTCGAAGATGCCCTGGCCCGTGTGGACAAGGCGGCTGAATTGGGTTTGATTGGCCAGGCCATGTGGGTGGAGGTGGAGCAGTATATCTGGGGGCTGGCCAATGCCGATATGGATCATTTCCTTGAGATGTGTTTCTGCTGCCCGTGCTGCTGCGTGGGCCTTAACCTTTCCAAAAATGCGTCGCGGGATGTTAAAAGGCGCTTCCGCGCATCCGGATGGACGGCGGTGGTGGATGTGAATGCCTGTGTGGGCTGTGGAAGTTGTGTTGAACCCTGCCCGCAGGCCGCCATTGCCCAAAACGAAGGCGGCAAAATTACGATTAACCAGGATTATTGTGTGGGGTGCGGCATTTGTAAAACCAAATGCAGTGTCGATGCCATAAAAATTAAACAGACCCGGCCCATGCTCGGCAGTGTTCAGGAATATTTCCTTGAGGATGGGCGCCTCAATCTAAAAATTTAATCTCAAGGTTTTTTTATGCATGAATTGGCTGTAACAAAGAGTATTTTAAAACTGGCGCTGGATTATTTGGAGAAAAATGGCGGCAATGAAATTTTATCCATACACCTGGTGATCGGTGAAATGCGTAACCTTGAAGAAGATTGGATACAACGTTATTTTGACTATATCAGCGCAGGCACGGCTGCCCGGCAGGCCCGAATCAAAGTAAAAAAAATACCGGTTTTATTTTTGTGTAAAAGCTGTGGGAAAACTTTCAGCGGAAATTACAGGGAGGATAAACCGCTGAATTGTATATACTGCGACAGTCACGAATACGACCTGGTCAGCGGCCGGGAGCTTTTGGTTGAAACCCTGGAGATTAAATGATGGATGAGATTCGTCTGATCGATGTTCGTAAAAATATTCTTTCGGATAACGAAAACCAGGCTGAACTGATCCGGCAGCGCCTGGAACGGGTATTTATGGTAAATGTGATGGCTTCGCCCGGGGCGGGAAAAACCAGCCTGATTATTAAAACACTACGCGGATTGCGGCCGCAATTGCGCATGGCGGTGATCGAAGGAGATATTGAATCGACCGTGGATTCTGAAAAAATCTTAAAAGAAGGGATTCCGGCCGTTCAAATTCAAACAGGGGGCGCCTGCCACCTGGATGCTCCCATGATCGATGCGGCACTGGATCGATTGGATTTAAGCGATCTGGATTTGATTTTTATTGAAAACATCGGCAACTTAATCTGCCCGGCCGAATTTGACACCGGTTCGGATTTAAAAATCATGATTTTAAGTGTGCCGGAAGGGGATGATAAGGTGCTTAAATATCCATTGATGTTCAGTGTTTGTGATGCATTGGTGGTTAATAAAAGCGATTATCTGGAAGGCTCCGATTTTAACCTCGACGACTTACGTCGCCGGACGCGCTTATTAAACCCACAGATCAACATTTTTGAGATATCTTGCAAAACGGGAGATGGGATCGCGGCGTGGTGCGATTGGTTGGCGGAACAGGTGCACAGAAAACGGGTTGTGGTTAACTAACGAACATTGTTCAAAAATTTTTAGATTGGCTTTTCCGCAAAAACATAAGCCCTGTGACTCTGGTGTTCCACTTCGGGGGCATAGGGCTGACGGAGGGTGGTTTGGATATTCGTATATCCAGCCGCCTGCAGATAAGTCTCCATTTCCACCGGATCGTAAAAGTTAAAATCCATCGAGACTTGTTCTTCAAACCAATCGGTGAGGTGCACACTCTCCTGACCGATATGGTAGGTGAGCAAGATTAAACCACCCGGTTTTAAGACACGTCCCATTTCCTTAAGGGCTTCCACCACCTGAGCGTGCGGGATATGGATGATGCAATAAAACGCAGTGATGCCTGCCCATGTGTTATCGGTTGCATCAATTTTTAACATATTTCCCTGGCGGAAGGGGATGAGCGGATTTAACCGGGCGGCTTCTTGCACGAAACGCTGCGAAAGGTCCATGCCAAACACCGAATGTAAATCACATTGGTGGAAGAGATAAGCGGCAATCTGCCCGGGGCCACAGCCCATATCACAGACCGGTCCTTTGCCTCGAACGGAATCGGCAAACCGCCGCAGCATCTCACGATCCATTGGTTTATGATCCTGTTCGTGAATAAAGGCTGAGGCGTAAGCCACAGCGACTTTGTCATATCCTTGTTGAATATCGGCTTGAACGGGTTCCGGCATAAAAATTCCTTTCAAGGACAAACACACGGCTCGGTTGCCTTCAGTCTGTCAACATATGAACGTATGGTTTCTACTGACAGAACCTATCTATATTATTTATTCATAAGCCAGCACTTCACGCACCGTCAGGCTGGAGGCGCTGCGGGCGGGAATGAAACTGGCCAGGGCGCTGAGGAAAATGACCACCACCAACCATAACCACAGCCCTTCCATTGAATAGGAGTAACTGAGCGCGGTGCCCATCATGGCGCTGCCGACCAACTGCGCCAAACCCTGGCTCATGGGCAGTGCCAGAATGGCGCCAAATATCCAGCTTAAAATGCCGATGGCGATGCCTTCAAAGATAAAGACCTGGCTGACACCCTGGTTGGGGGCACCTATGGCGCGCAGTACGCCGATTTCACGGGTGCGCTCGAGCACGTTGATGCTCATGGTACCCATCAACCCCAGACCCCCCACCAGCGCCAGCAGCATGGCCATGGAGAGCAGTAAAACCACAATGGAGT
>JAJTBH010000213.1 GCA_021287005.1 Anaerolineae bacterium | reverse complement strand
CCTTCTTCCAGAGTCGATAGACTCACACCAAGCAAATTGGAATAAGAAACAGGTGAAAATTGACCGTCCCCTTTTACGAAGGACTGTTTGACGTCTGGTTGATATTGATTTGCTTCACTCACATTAACCGCTTTCTCCTGATACAGTTAAATATTCAACCTGCAAGAATACCGCTAAATGCAAATTATTGTAAACCCGGTGTTTTATTATTTTTATTATGCGTTATTATTGATGCGATGAAGGGGCTTTAAGTTTCATTATACAATCGTTTTATTACCAGACTCTGACAAAACTGTAATTTATCGGCGAACTAACACATCCGTTCAATTTTATTGCTCCGGGGCATTGAGCCGGATTGGAGCTTATTTTATCTCTCGTTGAGCTTTTTTGCTAATCATAATCAATGGCAGGTTGGATTAAAAAGTTTGAGATTGTAATTTTAATGTTGCAAAATAAAAAACACAGACTTTAAACGTCTGTGTTTTTTACGAGTAATGAGGTTTGTTGATTAAACCAGTTTTTCGCGCAGCTTGGCGCTGGTAAAATCCATCAGGGCGACAACGATGACGATAAAAGCGACCACCGTGCCGGCTTTGTGATATTGCAGGCTGCCAAAGAAGGTTGAAAGGGTCAGGCCGATGCCGCCGCCGCCGGCAAAACCGATGATGGTCGCCATGCGGATGTTGATATCCCACTGGTAAATCAGGTAGGATACAAAAGGCGGAACAATTTGCGGCAAAATGGCGTAGGTGATCATTTGCAGCCGGTTGGCACCGGTGGCATTAATCGCCTCAATCGGGCCGCTTTCAATGTTTTCAATGGCCTCTGAGAAAAGTTTGCCCAGCAGCGCAAAGGTGGTGATGGCCAGGGCCATCATACCGGCAAAGGGGCCGATGCCAACCCAGAAAACAAAAATGGCCACATATAACAGGGCTTCAATCGAACGTAAAATGTTAAAAAGCGAACGACTGATGTAATATAACCAGATGGACAGGCGATTTTGACCGGTTAGGTTTTTAGCTGCCAAAAAGCTGAAAGGCAGCGCCAGAATGGCGCCCAGCGTGGTGGCCAGCAGCGCCTGTAAGATGGTGGTGATCATCTCGCGAGTAACCACGGTTAATACCGCTTTGCTCAGGTCAATGCTGACAAAATCCAGTAGCAGACGACCGAAGGTGGTGCCGGGTTCCAACAGGTCTTTAATGTTGATTTTGGTCACGAACCAGCAGTAAACGAAGAGAATAATGCCCAGTAGAATGTAAACAACCCTTAAAAGTTTTGACCAGATACTCGGTTGTTTAACCGTTTGAGGTTGGTCCTTCAGGATATTGTCACGCCAGCGCGCGCTGATGTAATCGACAATGATGATGACAACGGCAACGGCCCACAGGGCAGTGGCGTACTGGCGGTAGGCGCCCATGCGAATGGTTTCGAGTACAAAAAAGCCGATGCCTCCGCCGGCGACAAAACCGATCACGGTGGCCGAACGCATGTTAATATCCCAGCGCAGCAGGGTGTAACCTAAAAACGGCGGCACAATTTGCGGAATGACTGCGTAACGAATGATCTGAATTAAATTGGCGCCTGAAGCGGTGATGGCTTCAATGGGTCCGGAATCGATGTGTTCGATTTCTTCCGAATAGAGTTTGCCCAGGGCTGCAATCGAGTGGATGGTCAGGGCGATTACACCCGCAAATGAGCCCAGGCCGACCCAGACAATGATGATCAGGCCCCACACCACCGTATCGACGGCGCGCACAATATTTAACAGGGTTCGCATGAAATAATACACTGCCATGCCCCCCGGAACGCGCGACATGATGTTGTGGGCTGCCAGAAAACTGAGCGGGATGGCAATCAGGGTTGAGAAGAGAGTTGCCATTAAACCGATGGCAATGGTTTCAATTAATTTGCCGATTTCAAAACTGCCGCCCTGGCCCTGGGGTGGGGTATACCCCAACCAGGCGCGCCAATCGGTAATCGGTTTTTTGGGTCCGCGGCCAAAAATGTCGCCGATGTTGTCGCTGATGCGCACGGCCTGCGTTTCTTTGCCGTTAATACGATTGCCAATGTATTCGGCCAGACAGCCCCAGTCGCATTGTTGAGCTTCACCGTTAACATCAATGGAGAAGATATCAGGATTGATTAAATCTGAAGTCACCTTCTGAGCGTCTGAAAAACGACTGACCAGACGGTCGACTTTGACGTCGGTGACCACCCAGGCCAGAAAATATAAAATAATGCCGCCCAATACAACCGCGGGCAACAAACTCAGGCCGTTTCCCCGCGCCAGGTTGCGCGCATCAAACACATTCCAGACCCAGAATAATATTAAAGGCAGCCATAACCAACTGGTTTTAAAACTGCCCAACGTCACCTCACCAATACCGGCACTGTCAAAAGCCCAGTTCACCAGAAAAGCCAGCAAAACGGCGCTGACAAAAATGGAGATGGCGCGCCAGTACTTTTTTAGATAAAACTGTCCGGCGCCGGGTACCAGTAAGGATAAAATCCAGCTTATCGGGACTTGTTGAGAAGAATCTTTTCGATTGGCTATTGTCATGATGATTTTAAATAAGATAAAGACCTTATGTTGAGGTTAAACAATGGAGATGCGCTCGGCTTCTTTTCCATAAATGGCCTTAAATTGGGCGTCGTCAATCTGGTCGGGTAAACCTTCAAAAACCAACTCGCCGTCTTTAAGCGCAATGGCACGTGTGGCATAACGATGCACCAGATCGAGAAAGTGCAAACTGCAAATAACCGTGATGCCGCGTTCTTTGTTAAGCTGCTCAAGATATTTTAAGATGGAATGTGCCAGCACCGGGTCAAGGGAAGCTACCGGTTCATCGGCCAGAATCAGGCGCGGCTCCTGCATTAATGCGCGCGCAATGCCCACGCGCTGCTGCTGCCCGCCCGAAAGTGAATCTGCGCGTACGAAGGCTTTTTCCGCCAATCCTACCTGCTCGAGGTTAGACATGGCAAGTTTGCGGTCGGCAGGTGAAATGATCTGAAAAAGGCTTTGCAGGGTATTTAAATACCCGAGGCGGCCCGAAATGACATTGGTAAATACGGATGAACGCTTAACCAGATTAAACTGTTGAAAAATCATGCCGATCTGGCGGCGAATTTTGCGAATTTCCGAGCCGGAAGCCGCGGTAACATCCGTGCCGTTCCAGGTGATGCTGCCGGAGGTGGGTTCGATCAGGCGGTTAATGCAGCGTAACAGGGTGGATTTGCCCGATCCGCTCAGGCCGATTACAGCCAGAAATTCTCCTTCTTCAACCTCAAAACTGACATCTTTTAAGGCCTGGGTTCCATTAGGGTAGACTTTGCATAAATGTTCAACTTTTAACATGTTTTTCAGCCTGAATTTGATTTTATTAATCCTTGAGAAAAATGGACGATTTAATTATTTAAATAATAGCAGGGAAATGAAAAAATTGGCAAAATTTATAAAAAAGCCTGGCAGATTTGCCAACCTGCCAGGCTTTTTGAACGTTAGAAATTATTTAACAAGGGATGCGGGATCCACACCGGCCTTCTTGAGCACATCGGCGAAGTCGGAGTAGAAGGTGGCATCAATCTTTTCGAAACCGTTGATGGTGTAGAGGCTGCGCAGTACAGCGTTGCCACCGGCATCATCGGCCATGGCAACCAGACCGTCAACAATCACGCTTTGCAGGGCGGGATCAAAATCTTTGACGAACTGCACGCCATCGTTGGGGATACGTTCGGTGTCGGCGAAAGCAACCACTTTTTCGGCAATATCGGGATATTTGGAAGCCAGATCGGCGGCCTTGTCGGTGAGTACATCAATGAAGGTGACACCGGCGTCGCAGTCGCCATTATAAACGGCCACGGCTACGTTGGGGTGTGAACCGGCATTCTGTGAAGCCTTCAGGTCGACATCGGGGTCAACACCGTTGGCCTTCAGGATAATGCGGGGGATGATGTAACCGGAAGTGGAGTTGGGGTCGACAAAGCAGAAGGTTTTGCCTTTCAAATCGGCAATGCTCTTGATGCCGGAATCGGCTTTGGTGATAAATTGGCCTTTGTAGAAGGCAGTTAATTTACCGGCTTCGGCGTTGTCGGGATCGACAGCATTGGTATTGTATTTGCGCAGAACTGCCAGAGCGGGCACGATCTGATATTTTTCTTCAGCAAGTAAAACAGAGAAGGTATTTAAGAAACCGATCTGAGCCTTGTTGGCGCCCATAGCTTCGATGGAGGCGGCAAAGGTGGTGCCGACTTCGATCTCGAAGGATAAACCGGTCATTTCATGCAGACAATCGGCGATGGCAGTACCGGCTTTGGTGATTTTACCGGTATCGCCGGAGGGCACGAAGGTCATAACAATCGGTTTTTCAGGGGAACCCAGTTCACCGGCGGCAACGGTGGGAGCATTGGGCAGCTTTTCACATTTTGCCGGGGGAACGGTGGGAGCGGCGGTGGGGGCTGCTGTCGGGGGCACCTCGGTCGGCGGAACCGCGGTGGGTTCGGCGGGAACGGCGGTGGGTTCTACGACTGCGGGGGCGGCGGTGGCAGCAGGGGCGGGTTCAGGCGTGGCAGCAGGTGCGCAAGACACGAGCAGCATGCTGAATACAACCGCTAACAATAATACTGAATGAAGCATACGTGATTTTGACATAAAATTCTCCTCTTTTTTTAACCGAAGTTGATTGGTGGGGGTGTTTTCAAACGTGAAAGCGCCCCCCCTCGGCTGCTTAAATAATATATTAGTTAGGCTGATTAAACAAGGCAAATTTGAATTTTTAAGTTAAGTTTTGTTTAACCCACTCACATTTTCATTATAATATTATTAACTTCATTTAACATACTGAGTTTAAAAAGGCATCATGGATCATGCGAGTCGGTTTGTTGATTTACGGTTCTCTTTATACCATTTCCGGAGCGCACCTGTATGATCGTAAGCTGGTTGAAGCGCTGCGTTATGCCGGCGACACAGTGGATGTTATTTCCATTCCCCGGCGTACATATCTTAACCAAATTGAAGATAATTTTTCGCGCAGTTTAAAACGCCAGTTAATTGAATTAAAAGCCGACCTGTTAATTGAAGACGCCTTCTGCCACCCCTCCGTATTCTGGTTAAATCAACATATCCGCTCTTCGGTGCCATACCCCATTCTGTCGATCATCCATCACCTGCCCAGCAGTGAAGAAAATCCTTTCTGGCGCAGGTGGTTTTACAACCACATTGAACGCCGTTATCTTAATTCACTGGATGGGTTTATTTTTAACAGCCTGACCACGCGCAGCGCGGTGGAAAATTATTTAAGTGAGAATCGCAGTGGTGTGGTGGCTTACCCGGCCGGAGATCAATTTGACTGCCTGCCTGATGAAAACGAAATTTCAACACGCTGTCGCCAACCCGGTCCGTTACGCCTTTTGTTTCTGGGTAATGTCATTCGTCGTAAGGGGCTGCACTGGGCTTTGCAGGAATTAAGTCGCCTGCCGGATGACATCTGGCGGCTGGATGTGGTCGGCAGCCTGGCAGCGGACCCGGCATACGTGACCGATCTGCGCCGGCAGGTGAAACGATTGGGTTTGGAAACCCATGTTAAGTTTTATAATGCCCTTACCACCGCCGATTTGTGCCGGCGTTTTGCACACAACCATTTGCTGGTTGTGCCTTCTTATTATGAGGGCTATGGCATTATTTACCTGGAGGCGATGAGTTTTGGCATGGTGCCGGTGGCTTCCACTTCAGGCGCAGCCGGTGAAATCATCACCGACGGCCTGGATGGTTTTCTGGTGAATACCAACGATAGTGGCGGTCTGGCGACCCTGGTTGAGACATTGTATCGTGATCGCGATAAACTTAACCGTATGGGTCTGGCTGCCCGGCGGCGTTTTGAAATGCACCCCACCTGGCAGCAAACCACCACTATCATTCGTAACTTTTTATTGTTATTTTTGCAGAACCGCGCTAAATAAAACTTACTCGCCCTTTTCAAGGTCATGCCGGTGTGTGCCGTCGCAGAGCGGTTTGATGGATGATTTGCCGCAGTTACACAGTGTCACCCGGTTGCGCGTTTCAAAGGGCTGCCCATCTGAACGTTCGATCGGAATATTTCCCATAACCCAGATCGGACCTTCAATTGGACCGGCAGAAGTGATTTCGGTGGTCACGGCGATATGCTGTGGCAGATCGGGTTCAATATCGGGGCCGTCGGACTCAATGGCATAGGAATATGCCCCGGAGGGGCAGCGTTCGATCATGGCCATCATCTGCGAACGTACATCGGGGTTGCCGCTTTCGAGCAGCATTTTACGGATGGTGGTCAGGCGGGTGCAGCAGAAGCCCGAATCCATACACAATGAATCGTCATATTTCACGACAATGTGCTGACCTTCAGGCAGCACTTCTTGCCGTTCGACAAAGGTGTTGGTTGCGGCGGTTTCTGTGCCGTCGAAACCGATCTTGCGGTGTGTGCCGTCGCAAAACGGTTTTTGCTCTGATCGTCCGCAGCGACAGAGCGAATATACCTCGTTGGTTTCATAAACGCCGTCTTTGTGCCAGGTGAGCGGCTCACCGTATTCTGAAACAATCTGGGTTTTATGCACCAGGGGGATGCTTCCATATACCTTATAAGACCCGTTGGGTCGGACGACAAT
>JAJTBH010000212.1 GCA_021287005.1 Anaerolineae bacterium | reverse complement strand
TTGAGGCCTGCTGCCTGATTTTGATGCGCGGCGGCAGGCGGTCAATTATGGTGCCCTCGCTGGCACGAATCAGACTGTCGGAGCCGGGGCGGAAATCATATTTTTCCAGATCCAACGCCATAATTAATCCGTGGCGAGTTTTTCCGGCGACGTTTCTTTCCACTAAAATGAAATTTTCGACTTTATCAAAAATCGGATTTTCATGATACTGCTGCATTGAAGATAGAATCTTCTTGAGATGATCGTCTTCATTTTGTTTTCCGAGATACACTTCAGGAAGAATCAGGTTTAATGTAGAAGGAGATTTTCCGACAATTTCCTCAACCTGGCGCCAGTATTCCGGCTCGGAGGTGAACTGGTCGCAAGCGATAACAGCCCATTTTTGTAAATCAAGAGAAGATTTGGGCAACAAAATTTCAGGTATTTGAATACCAATCTCAGGGAAATCTTTTTTCATTTAACAATAACTCCGCTGTAAGATATCGAAGTTATGTTACCAGAAAGCGCCCCGGATTGGAATAGTTAAACCGGGGTTAATTGTCTGGATGATTAAATTATGGGGCTGTGAGGGATCAATTTATTCCACCAGTGCGTAGGCAATTCCGATTGTACCGGGGCCAACATGCGCGCCGATCACCGGACTGACTTCGGCAATAATTCTTTCAGACGAGTTTATCCCCACCAGTTTGATGGCGCGTTCCAATAAAATCCTGGCATTAGTGGGTGATTCGGCATGTAAAGCGGAGAGAAGAATTTTTCCGGTATGACCTTTCACCTGCTGGTGAAAACGTTCAAGCATGTAATCCATAGCTTTGGACAAAGTTCGGACACGTCCTGCGGCATTAATAATGCCGTTATCCAATTCAAGAACCGGTTTGATATTTAATGCCGTTCCGAAAAAAGCCGATGCGCCGCCAATCCGACCGCCTCGGTGTAAATATTCGAGGGTATCCACAATAAATATCGCGCTGGAACGGCGAGCCGTTTCTTCGGCGATTTGTTTACATTCCAATAATGAGGCGCCTGAAACAGCCGCCTGAGCCGCTTTTAATACACAGAAACCAAGCGGCATGGATGCCAGAAGTGAATCGACCAGTTCAATATTGGCGCCGGGTAAAGTTTTTCTGGCCTGTTCGGCTGAATTAATCGTACCGGATAATTTTGAAGAAATATGAATGCTGAGAATATCATAACCTTCATCAACCAGTTGGCTATAACGTTGAGCCAGGGCAGCCGGCGTGGGCTGCGAAGTGCTGACAATTGCCTTTTCATTTTGCAGTTTGGTATAAAATTCACCCGGCGTGATATTTACGCCATCAAGATAAATGTCGCTGGCGTTAAATATCAAATGAAGCGGTACCACGCTGATGGGTAAACCCTCCATTAAAGATTCGGGTAAATTATTGGTGCTGTCAGTCACGATCATTACTTTATTCGCCATATTGATTCCTGTCGGTTTTTTTAATAAAATACTGAATGTAATAACCCCGGACTTTAATTAAAGTTACCCGGTTTCGCAATAATTTATAAAAAACGGTCAGGTAAATAAAAATTTGATTAAAATAGCCCTTGACCTTTCATCGGTTCAAGACTAAAATCCACAGGTGTCGAAATCCTTCCCTGGGAAGGATTATACTTGTATTCATTTAATAAAAAGCCGGGTTATGTTTGAGACTTTAACCGATCGATTAAATAAAATTTTTCAGGATCTAAGGCGTCGCGGCAAGTTATCTGCCGAAGACGTTGATAATGTTCTGCGTGAAGTTCGCCTCGCATTGTTGGAAGCCGATGTTCATTACAGTGTGGTTAAATCATTTCTGGGCCGCGTTAAAGAACGGGCCGTTGGCAGCGAAGTGTCGCAGGCATTAAACCCTGCTCAACAAGTAATCAAGATCGTACACGAAGAGTTAATTAATACCCTGGGAGAACCCGACCGGTTGAATCTGACCGGTGCGCGCCCACGGGTGATGATGCTGGTTGGTTTACAAGGTTCAGGTAAAACCACCGCTGCCGCCAAACTGGGAAATTATCTGCGTTCACAGGGTGAACGTGTGATGCTGGTGGCAGGTGATCCATATCGTCCGGCGGCAGTAAAACAATTACAAACTCTGGGCGAGCGCATCGGCGTGGAAGTTTATCACGACCCACAGTTGAAGCCGCCGGCTCTGGCGGCTAAAGCCTTTGAACAGGCCCAAAAGGGCGGTTACAGCGTGATGATTCTGGATACGGCCGGTCGTTCGCAATTGGACCAGGCGTTGATGGATGAGTTAACCGCCATCATTCAAAAAGTTTCGGTTGCCGAGACTTTATTGGTGGTGGATGCCATGGTCGGTCAGGAAGCCCTGCATATTGCCGAAGGTTTCCGTAAAACCCTCAATTTAACCGGCTTGATCATGACAAAAATGGATGGCGATGCGCGTGGCGGCGCTGCCATATCAGTTCGCAGTGTAACCCAGGTGCCGTTAAAATTCCTAGGCACCGGTGAAGGCGTGGAAGCGCTGGAAGCTTACGATCCACGCCGCCTGGCATCACGCATTTTAGGCATGGGTGATATGCTGGGATTGATTGAAAAAGCGGAAGCGGCATTTGACCAGGGACAGACCCAAAAACAGGCCGAAAGATTGCTTTCGGGTCGTTTTTCACTGGAAGATTTTGCCGATCAATTACGCCAGATTAAAAAAATGGGCCCATTTTCTCAAATTTTGGAGATGCTGCCCGGAAATATGGGTCAGGCCGCCCGGAATATTGATCCCAAGGACGCCGAAAAACAGCTTAAATTAACGGAAGCCATTATTAATTCAATGACCCGACAGGAAAGACAGGACCCCGATATCTTAAATGCCAGCCGGCGCCGCCGGATTGCACGTGGTTCCGGAACCGAAGTTCAGGATGTAAACCGCTTATTAAAACAGTTTCGTGAAGCCCAGCGGTTATTTAAAACTATTCAAAAAACAGGTGGACGAGGCATGTCGCGCCTGTTCGGTTAATCCGCTTGGCGTAAAGAGAGTTTGAACGCCCCCCTTCAGCGTGCCCTCAACTCTTTACAAAAAAAGGAAAGACCCGTTGATTTATAAGATTAGACTTCAAATAGGAGATATATAGATGGTTCGCATTCGATTACGCCGTGTTGGTTTACGTCATCAACCCTCTTACCGGGTCGTGGTGGCTGACAAAGAAAGCCCCCGCGATGGTAGATTTTTGGAGATTATTGGCACCTACAATCCGCGCACTGAGCCTTTTACCCTGGATGTAAAAGAAGATCGCGTGTATCACTGGATGTCAAATGGCGCTCAGCCCTCCGAGTCGTTGGAGAAGCTCTTCAAGAGCACCGGCATTATGGATCGCTTTGCACGCTTTAAGTCCGGTGAAACTGCCGAAACTTTGCTGGCAGAAGCCAAGACTTATTTTGAAAAACGCGCCGCTTCGAGTGACAAGAAATAATTTTATTATTTCGCAACATAGTTGAAGAGGAAAAAATCATGAAAGAACTGATTGAGTATATTGCGCGCTCATTGGTAGATGATCCGTTACAGGTTTCTGTCAACCAGAGCCGTAATGGTGGTAAAACCCAGTTGGAATTGCGGGTTGCCAAAGAGGATATGGGCCGCATTATCGGCAAGGGTGGACGGGTGGCAAATGCCATGCGTGTACTCTTACGCGTTGCTGCTGCTCGCGAGGGCAAACAGGCCGCTTTGGATGTGATTGAACCGCGATGAGACACCTGCGCTCAACTCACTCAGCCCAGAATGAAAACCTTAAAGGCTCGCCCCAGGTGGGCGAGCCTTTATTCTTAGCCGTCGGTAAATTGCGCCGTCCGCATGGCATTCATGGTGAGATCATCATGGAAATTTTGACGGATTTTCCCGAACGTTTGGGAAAGGGAAAAACATTGTATGTGGGCGAAGAACATGAAAGCCTGAAACTGGCAGGGGCACGCGGTCACGACCAGGCGCTGCTGCTTACTTTTGAAGGTTTTGACTCGCCTGAAAGCATCGGTCGGTTAAGAAACCAGATTGTTTATGTGTCGGCCAAAAATTTACCCGAACTTCCGGAAGGACGTTATTATATCCACCAGATTATCAATATGACGGTTAAGGATGAAGACGGGCAAATTTTGGGCACAGTTGCGGATGTGCTGCAAACAGGGGCAAATGATGTGTATGTAGTGAAAACGCCGCAGGGGGGGGAATTGCTGCTGCCGGTTATTGAAAGTGTGATTGTGGAAATTGATCCTGAAAAAAAGGAAATTAAAGCCAGACCGCCTTCCTGGTTGTAAATGGAATGAACTCAAAAGCTTCCTGGGTGGGATTTAATCATGTCAAAGGCATAGGCTCGGTTCGGTTTCGGGCTCTTTTGGATTATTTTGGAGATGCCGAAATTGCATGGCAGGCTCCGGCAGACGGATTAAAGGCTGCCGGCCTTCCGCAACGGGCCATAGAGAACCTGCTTCGAATCCGCAATTCCCTGGATCTTGATGCCATTATGACACGCATCGAAAAACAGAAAATTTTAATCCTGACCTGGAACGACAGTAATTACCCGGCATATTTAAAACAAATCGATCAACCTCCTCCCGTTATATATGTTAAAGGGGAGATTTCGGCGCGGGATGATTGGGCGGTGGCTGTGGTTGGCACCCGCAGAGTGACGGCTTATGGCCGGCAGGTGGCAGCCGAATTGAGCCGCTTTCTGGTGCAGAATGGCATCACGGTTGTGAGCGGCCTGGCGCGTGGCGTCGATTCGATTGCGCATGAAACAAGCCTATCCGTACCCGGACGGACCCTGGCTGTTCTGGGGTGTGGCGTGGACCGGATTTATCCGCCCGAGAATAATTTCCTGGCTGAAAAAATAGTTGAAAACGGGGCACTCATCAGTGATTATGCCCCCGGAACGCCGCCGGATGCGGCCAATTTTCCGCCGCGCAACCGCATCATTGCAGGCCTGTCGCGTGCGACGATCGTGATTGAAGCAGGACAGGAGAGCGGCGCATTAATTACAGCCGCTTTTGCCGTTGACCAGGGACGCGATGTTTTTGCTGTGCCGGGCAGTATCTATGCCCCACAGAGCAAAGGTACCAATCGCCTGATTCAACAAGGAGCAATCCCGCTCATCGATTATTCACAATTGTTGGAATGTTTAAATATTCAGCAGGCGCCTCAACAACAGGTGTTAAGGCTGGCTTTTCCGGCAAATGAAATAGAAGCTGATATTTTAAATTCACTCAGCCTGGAACCATTGCATATTGATGAGATTGGGCAGAAAAGTGGCTTGCCAATCAACCAGGTTTCGGCTACACTCGCCATGATGGAATTAAAGGGAATGGTGCGGCAGGTGGGCGGCATGAATTATGTGCTGGTTCGCGAAAACAATTCCCTGATTTATCGAGCCAGTCAGAACGATTAGGTCATTTGGTATTGCGTTCTGAACAAAAAAGCAATATTATTTAGCGAAATTCAGTTGGCAGGTTTGATGCTGATTAGATGGTAATAGAAAACGGATATAGGAGAATACCAGTAGAATAATATGTCCCTAGAAGCCTATTGTGTTAAATGTAAAACTAAAAGAGAAATTCAAGACCCTGTAACTGCATTTAATGCTGCCGGTGCTCCGGTAACATATGGAACATGTAGCGTCTGTGGAACCAAAATTTACAGGATTGGCAGGACCCCGGCTCATGAAGGTCTTGTTCCGCCTGAAAAAGCCAAACCGCCGCGCCACGGCAAACTGGTGATTGTTGAATCCCCGGCCAAAGCAAAAACCGTCGGACGATTTCTGGGTAAAGGATTCACCGTAAAAGCGTCCGTGGGGCATGTCCGCGACCTGTTAAGGTCCGAGCTATCGGTTGACGTTGATCATGATTTCCAACCCAAATATCGCGTACCCAATGAAAAACGGGTTGTCGTGAAAGAATTAAAGGAACTGGCCAAACATGCCGAAGAAATATACCTGGCGACTGACCCTGACCGTGAAGGTGAGGCAATAGCCTGGCATTTAATGGAGGCCGCCGCAATAGAACCTGAAATTTCCAAACGGGTTGTATTTCATGAAATTACACAACAAGCCATCAGCGACGCGTTTTCGCATCCACGAACGGTCGACATGGGTTTGGTAGACGCCCAACAAGCCCGGCGTGTTCTGGACCGCCTGGTAGGATATACCATCAGCCCGATTTTATGGGAAAAAGTACGCAGCCGGCTTTCGGCCGGACGTGTGCAATCCGTGGCTTTGCGCATGGTGGTGGAACGCGAACGGGAAATCGATGCATTTGTGCCGGAAGAGTTTTGGACGGTTGAAGCCGAACTGCTGCCTCAAGGTGGAAAGACGGCGTATAAAGCGCGTCTAGTTCGGGTAGATGATCAAGATGTGAAACTGGCCAATGAAGCAGCTGCAAAGGAAATCGTTGCAGATCTTGAAAAAGCCGAATACCAGATTGCACGCATTAAAAAGAGCGAGCGGAAACGCAAACCCTCCGCGCCGTTTATCACCAGTACTTTACAACAGGAAGCATCGCGCCGCCTGGGATACACCGCCCGGCGCACCATGTCTTTGGCGCAACAGCTTTATGAAGGTCTGGATGTAGGAGATGGTGGAAGTTCCGGTTTGATTACCTACATGCGTACCGACTCAACCAACGTCGCCGCGGTGGC
>JAJTBH010000211.1 GCA_021287005.1 Anaerolineae bacterium | reverse complement strand
GTCTTTTACATATTCAGCTTTACACCGCAGTTTTATTCATCGAATTATCAGCTTTTTTAGCTTTATGATTTCATCCTTTTTCGTTGGACTGAGTGTAAAAAATGTAGATCTGGTATGGGGCACCACCCCGCCAATATTCCAGAGTTTTACGGCATGGCTGCTGTCCAGCCTTAAACGAATTCCATTTTTACTTGAGGTACGCGACCTTTGGCCGGCGTTCGCCATTGCGGTTGGGGTTTTACGCAACCCGGTATTAATTAAGTTATCCCTTTGGCTTGAATCATTTTTATATTCTCATGCCAACCTGGTTATGGTGAACTCGCCGGGTTATATCCAGCATGTCACATCGCGTGGCGCGAAGCACGTGGAATTGGTGCCCAACGGCGTTGATGTAAGTATGTTTTCACCGGATAAAAACGGAACTGAAATCCGCGAAAAATATCATTTGGAAAAAAAATTTGTAACGTTATATGCCGGTGCATTTGGATTATCAAACGACCTTGGGATTGTCTTAAATTCGGCAAACTTGCTCAAAGATCATCCTGAAATCGTTTTTTTGATGGTCGGTGATGGCAAAGAGAAAAACAACCTGCAGCAGCAGGCTCTTGATTACGGATTAAACAACATTCTTTTTATCCCTCCGGTGGCCAAATCTGAAATGGATGCCATTTTGGCGGCGGCCAACCTTTGCATTGCCATTTTAAAACCGATAGAATTATATAAAACAACATATCCAAATAAAGTCTTTGATTACATGGCGGCCGGCCGGCCGGTTTTGCTGGCTATTGACGGTGTAATTCGTGACGTAGTCGAAAAAGCACAGGCCGGGGTCATGGTGCCGCCCGGAGATGCTGAAAGTATGGCAAAAACCATTTTAAACCTGTCGTTGTCCCCCGATACATGCCTTCTTATGGGCAAAAACGGGCGTGCTTATGTTGAAAAATATTATGACCGTAAACAAACAGCTCTTTTACTTGAATCGCTGTTACTGAAGTTAAGGAGGTCAAATGCCTGAAAAAATTTTAGTGGTCGATGATGAGATTTCCCTTCAAGAAACGCTGGCTTACAATCTGAAACGCCAGGGTTACGAAGTCGAAACGGTGGGCGACGGCCCCTCTGCCCTTGAGGCAGCGCGCAATTCCAAACCCGATTTGTTAATTCTTGATATCATGCTTCCCGGCATGGATGGAATAGAAGTCTGTCGGATTTTACGCAAAGAATTATCAACCCCGGTGTTAATGTTAACCGCCCGCGATGATGAAATTGACCGGATTGTCGGTCTTGAAGTTGGCGCAGACGATTATTTAACCAAACCCTTCAGCATGCGGGAGCTGCTTGCCAGGGTAAAAGCGCTGTTACGCCGGGTCCGCGTAATGCGCGAAGAATTAACCAGCGGATCTCAGGTGGCGGCAGATGCGAAACAATTAATCACCCACGATAACCTGGTTATTGATACCATTCGCCGCGAAATTCGACTTAATAATTCCCCGTTGGCGATGAAACCCAAAGAATACGATCTGATGCTTTTTCTTTCACAGCATCGCGGCCAGGTTCTCTCGCGCGAAACCATCCTTGAGCGCGTCTGGGGCTGGGATTATATCGGCGACAGCCGCACCGTGGATGTTCATGTACGTTGGCTGCGTGAAAAAATTGAAAATGATCCCTCCGCGCCTGAACGGATTGTTACCGTGCGTGGAGCCGGATATCGTTTTGAAGGATAATTCGTGTTACAGACCATTCGTAAGCAGTTAATTTTTTCCATCACAGGTTTGTTTATCACCATGCTGTTGGTGTTAATAACCTTAAATTTTGCACCATCTTTTTCCAACTTTTTAAAAGTTTTCCTGATTGTTGTCTTTTTTGTGGTCGCCTGCGGTTTTTTGTTTTTTGCGATCAATTCCATCAACCATACCACTCGGGCATTGTTTAATCTTCGCAAAGAGATGGAAAAGATGGCCGGTCGTGACAACTTAATTCTCGACCCGACCGGAAAATTGGATGAAATTGAAAGCCTTTCATTGGCGCTTAAACACCTTACGGATCATCTTAACCACCAGTTTGACGAACTTGAAACCGAACGCAAAACGCTTGCGGCGGTTTTATCCAATATGTCGGATGGCGTCATGATTGTGGACAGTGAGGGAAAAATTCAATTAACCAATCCGGCCGCCAAAACCATGTTTACCGTGCCTGATGAGTCAATTGAACAACTCACTCTGGTGGAAGTGGTTCGCCACCATCAACTGGTAGACCTCTGGCAGAAAAGCCTCAATACGCAAACCAGTCAATCCACTACCCTCGAAACCAGCATGGATCGCTTTTTCATTCAAGCCATTGCCACCCCCCTGGGCGATATCTTACCCGGCGGCATTCTTATGGTCTTTCAAGATCTCACCCGGATTCGCCGTCTTGAAACCGTTCGTAAGGATTTTGTTTCCAATGTATCTCACGAATTACGCACGCCGTTGGCTTCTTTAAAAGCGCTAACAGAAACCCTGCGTGAAGGTGCGTTGGATGATCCCCCGGCAGCACAACGCTTTTTATCGCGGATGGAAAACGAAATCGACAACCTCACGCAAATGGTTCAGGAATTGCTTGAGCTTTCAAGGATAGAATCGGGACTCGTGCCGCTTGAACGAAGGAACACTTCTCCGGGTGAGTTATTAAACTCGGCGGTTGAACGGATGATGCTTCAAGCCCAACGCGCCGGGTTAACATTAACCCACCAATGCCCGGCCAATCTTCCTCCGGTTTTTGTTGATAACCAGCGTATGGGGCAGGTATTGATCAACCTGATCCATAATGCCATCAAATTCACACCGCCCGGTGGAAGTATTACGGCTTCGGCTTATCGTCAGGGAAATGAAATTATTTTTTACATCAAAGATACCGGTGAAGGAATTACACCGGATGCATTAAAAAGAATTTTTGAACGTTTTTATAAAACAGATCGTTCCCGCTCCGGAGGTGGAACGGGGCTGGGATTGTCCATTTCTCGCCACCTGGTTGAAGCGCATAACGGCCGCATCTGGGCTGAAAGTAAACTTGGCGAAGGCAGTACTTTTTATTTTTCTCTGCCGTTACATCCGGCCGGATAAACCTTATGATTTCTCCGCTCTGAATACCTGGATGGATCATGCAAATATTAACAAATTACCTTGCAAACTGGTAAAATTGGGGAACTATGGAAAAAATTAATAAAGATGACCCCAATATTTTAACCCTGCACGATGTAAGTATTTTTTACAGCAGTTTTCGCGCCGTTAAAAACGTCAGCTTTAATGTCGAACGGAACAAAATCACTGCCATTATCGGTCCCTCCGGGTGTGGCAAGAGCACCGTTTTACGTTCTTTTAATCGTACCAATGATTTTATTAATGGGTTCCATGTTGATGGAGACATTCTTTTTCATGAAAAGAATATTTACGCCCCCGATATCGACCCGGTGCAGGTGCGCAAGGTCATCGGAATGGTTTTTCAACGCCCCAATCCCTTTCCGAAGAGTATTTATGAAAACATCGCCTGGGGTGCTCGCGTTAGCGGGTTAAAAGGGAAACAGGTTGATGAAGTGGTTGAAGAAACCCTTCAAAAAGCGGCTTTATGGGATGAGGTAAAGGATCATTTAAATAACAGTGCTTTATCTCTTTCCGGAGGTCAACAACAGCGGCTTTGCATTGCTCGTGCTCTGGCCGTAAAACCGGAAATTATCTTAATGGATGAACCCTGTTCGGCCCTGGACCCGATCGCCACATTAAAAATTGAAGATTTAATGCGCGAATTATCCGTACATTATACAATTATCATCGTCACGCATAACATGCAGCAAGCTGCACGCGCCTCTGATTACACCGCCTTTTTCACCATGGACCACGACCGGGCCGGCCTCATGGTTGAATTTGGTACGACCACTCAGATTTTTACAGCCCCCATTGATAAACGCACTGAAGACTACATCACAGGACGTTTTGGCTAACCGCCCGGTAAGAAAGAGCAGGAAAAAACAATGACAAGAGAAAACCTTAGCCGCCAGATTCACCATATTCAGGACGAAATTTTGCTTTTGGGAAGCATGGTGGAACAGGCCATGTTAAGTGCCATTGATTGCCTTAAACGTCGGGATATTAAAACAGCCCAGGAAGTCTACGATGGGGATCATCTCATCAATGAAAAACGTTTTGCCATTGAAAACGCCATTCTGATTTTATTTGCCACCCAACAGCCAATGGCCCACGATTTGCGTATACTGGCCGCTATGCTGGAAATTAATACGGAGCTCGAACGAATGGGCGATTATGCCAAGGGTGTGGCCAAGGTTGTGATTAAATTAGGCGATACCCAACTGGATATTCCGATTAAAGAATTAAACCGCATGGCAGAAATGGCCGTCGGCATGCTGCACCGCGCCTTAAGCGCCTTTATCTCTGAAAACGTCAATCAATCGACCCTCATACCTCGCGAAGATGATGAGGTTGATCGTTTATATAACACGGTTTATCACGATCTGGTTAATAAAATGATCGATAAACCCGAATTAATCGACTACACCAATTTATTAATGTGGGTCGCCCACAACCTCGAAAGAATGGCCGATCGTGTCACCAACATCTGTGAACGAACGATCTTTATCGGCACTGGCGAATTGATGGAAATCAGCTCGTCCGATGACGAGGATGCGGAATAATTTTCCAACCCGAATTATTGATTTTTTTGGCTCAGAATTAATACAATAATTAACCCGTTTTAAGCATTGTAACGGGGCGGTATTTTTATTATATTTAACATACAATCTCTAAACATAACAGCAAAATCGACAAAATAAGTAGAGGTACCGTGTTACAAAAAAATAATTACCCGGGTAAATTGATTGTCGTTGAAGGTATCGACGGCAGCGGCAAATCTACCCAAATAGATCTTTTATATAAATGGCTGCACAATGAGGGACACAGCGTCTTTTTCACCGAGTGGAATTCTTCTTCCCTTGTAAAAAACACAACCAAACTGGCAAAAAAAGAAAAGATTTTCACCCCCACCACTTTCAGTCTGTTGCAGGCAACGGATTTCGCCGACCGTTGGGAAAACTATATCCGACCTTTGTTAAAAGCGGGCGGCATTGTCGTGGCAGACCGTTACACCTTTACCGCTTTTGCGCGTGATGTGGCGCGCGGCGTCGATCCCGAATGGGTGCGTAATCTGTATTCTTTCGCCATCCAACCCGATCTGGCCTTTTATTTTAAAGTGCCGCTGGATATTGCAGTTGACCGCATCACATCCGCCCGTTCACAACTTAAATATTATGAAGCCGGCATGGATCTGGGTTTGTCAGATAACAAAATTACCAGTTTTCGTCTCTTTCAAAAGCGCATCGTTAATGCTTATGACGATATGATACCTGAATTTAACTTTACGGTGATTGACGGCACTTTACCCGTCGAAGTGCAACAAAAACAAACCCGTCTATGTGTTAAAAAAATCCTCTCCGGCTGGAAGGGTTTGCGCAACCCAACGCTTGCGCCTCGTCGACACAAACGTGTCAGTCTCGAAAATATGGAGGCGGCCCAATGAAAGATGCAGCTTTTTACGGAGCCGGTTTTCCATATAAAACACCGGGCGAATTTAGCGGAAAGTTAATCGTGCTCGAAGGCAATGATGCTGTAGGTCGCTCCACCCACATCGCCCTGCTTAAACAGTGGCTCGAAGGCGAAGGTTATGCTGTTTCCGACACCGGTCTTAACCGGTCGACCATGACCCAAACCGGGTTGGATTCAGCAAAAGAAGGACATACACTCAGCCCGACTACCATGAGTCTGTTTTATGCGACCGATTTTGCCGACCGGCTTGAACGTCAAATTATTCCAGCCCTTAAAGCCGGTTTTATCGTCCTTTCGGATCGCTATTTTTATTCCACCATCGCCCGCGATGTTGTACGCGGAGCCGACCCGCTCTGGGCGCGTAAAGTATACGGTTTTGCGCTCAAACCGGATCTCATTTTATACCTTCAGGCTGATATTCCAACCCTGGTCTCGCGAATCGTTCATGGACGCGGATTTAACTATTGGGAAGCCGGCATGGATATTCGCTGTGCCGACAATCCTTATGACAGTTTTTGTGTTTACCAATCCAAACTGCGCGAACAATTTGACAAAATGACCGGTGAGTTTAACTTTGTCACAATCGACGCCAATCGCCCGGTAAATTCCATATTTGAAGATCTCAGGCTGGAGATTAAGAAAATTTTTACCAATTCATAATATAATTTAAATATGAGATCAGATTGGGATTCAAACGCCGCCGCATTTGCAGCCAGAACCATTTATAAACATCTGCAATCGCTTAAATCGGAAATGGATGGCGTGCGACGAGCCGAAGATATCGAATATATCCATCGCATGCGCGTGGCCTCACGCCGTTTCCGCAATGCGCTGGATATTTTTGCCTTTTATTTTGAAGAAAAAATGGTTCAGGCCTGTCAAAAACAGGCCCGCCGTGTAACCTCATCTCCGGGAAGCGCCAGGGACAAGGACGTTCAGATTGACAGTGTTCGAAAAATTATCGAAACCGTAGATGATCGTCAAGTCCTTCCGGGTCTTAAAAGGCTTGTGTTACGGTTGAATCAGGAACGTACGGGTTTTCAAAAAAAATTGATCTCGGCGCTCGACAACCTTCAAAATGGCACGGA
>JAJTBH010000210.1 GCA_021287005.1 Anaerolineae bacterium | reverse complement strand
GCAGGCGCGGGCTGATGCCGCCGCGCAGCATGTTCCAAAAC
Source organism: Anaerolineae bacterium (assembly GCA_021287005.1). Classification (GTDB taxonomy): domain Bacteria; phylum Chloroflexota; class Anaerolineae; order Anaerolineales; family Anaerolineaceae; genus JAJTBH01. The sequence continues at coordinate 6,643 of JAJTBH010000210.1, read as the reverse complement.
AGGTTTCGGGTGGGGAACCAGGCCTGGCTGCCGTGCAGGCTGCCGGTATAACGTTCGTTGGTCAGCGGGGTAGCCAGATCGCTGCTTTCGACTTGCGATGAAATACCCGGATAGGGCTTTTCGAGGGCTTCGATCAATTGCCGGGTTATTTGTTCTTTTTCGGCCTGATAAGCAGCCGGGTCGTTTTTTAGATTTTTCCAGTAGGCATAACTGCTGTTAATTAATACCTTAATCACGCCCTTCCCCTGCGGCGCCAGGCTGGGGTCGTACCCGAAAGTTTCAATATCCAGGATGGAAAGATCCTCCCCGGCGATATGCAGGGGGCTGTTCAGTTCCAGGTAAGCGGCGCGCGGCTCCAACGAAAGATCATGGTTAACTCCCAATGAAAGCTGCAAGTTCATCGGGCATTTATCGGGGGCGTTTTTATAATAATGATCGATGTCGGCACGGGTATAACGCCCGTCCAGCAGTTGATAAATGGTGCTGTAACCGTCACCGGCCGAAACCACGCGGTCGGCATAAAAACGGCGGCCGTCGTTAAGTTCAACCCCGACGGCTGTGTTATCTTTTACCAGAATTTGATTTACTCGCGCCTGGTAATAAATTTCTCCACCCAGTTTTTGATAATATTGCGCCAAGCGCTGGGCGAAAGCCAGCGATCCGCCCTGTGGAAAGCCCATTGTTTTTAAATGATTGCGTGCCGCAAAGTTGAGATGCACGCTCATGGGGATGCTCTCAAAATCATATTGCAAATGCGGAAAGGCGCGCCGCAGCAGCGGGTTGTTAAAACGCTGTGCGAACTGCGCCATGTTAATCCGGCTCCAATAGACAATTTTGGGCAGGTGGGGCAGGGCAGAAAGGAGGCTGCCGGGTTTGCCTTCCTGCAGGGTAAACAGGTCAACCGGAAAAAAGTCGCGAATGCCCTGGATATAGGCGTTTATGGCCGGCCTATCCTGCGGGGCCAGTTCGTAAAGATAAGCCTGCATGCGGTTTATATCCGCGTAGGCCAATAGTTCGCCCTGATCGCAAACATACTTCGCATAGATGTCGCAGTGTACGACAGAGTGATCACGTAAAACGTCAAGTTCCTGCCAGAGATAATGCAGCGGAGAAGAAGGCGCACCGCCGCCCAGGTCATGAATACAGCCGTCAAAGGTGTACCCTTTGCGTTTCCACGAAGTGCAAAACCCACCGGGCAGCGAATGCGCTTCAAAAAGGGTGGTGTCGTATCCGTTCTGGCGGGCGTAGATGGCAGTGGATAAGCCGGCAACTCCGGCGCCAATGATGATGATTGAATTGGACATGCGTTTTTTCCTTAAACATAACAAGTAGTAATTAATTATTTCGACAAATACAAATCAAATTGATCGGATGTAAATGCCGCCTGATATTGTTCCCCATAATCATAGGGTTTATATTCGGCGATAATGGCACAGGGTTTAAAAGCAGCGTTTTCCAACACGGACGTGGCATTGGCAACGCGGATGTGGCGAAAGGTGACGGGATAATTTTTTTCCCGGAGTAGAGCCCAGAAAGGATATTCCCAGGTGTCTTCATTAAAATCGAGCCCCACCTCATGGCATCCTGAGCCGGTAATATCAGAGGTGATCTGCCGGAAAGGCGTTTCAAGGTCGGGGCGGCGAATAAAATACTGCTGTGAACGAGGCTCCTGCCAGAGCGGGTTTAATGGGTCGGCCGGGCGGCTATTGTTAAAAAACAAAGGCAAAACTGATGCCAGCAGCAGTAATAACACGAGGTATGGGGTGAAAGGCTGTTTGTTTCTTAAAAGGAATGCGGCCGCGATTGGGGCAAAGAGCATAAACAGGGGCAGATGTAGGCGCGAGTTCCAGATTTGCCATTTGAGGTAGATGCAGAAAAACAAAAAAGAAAAAATGAGAGCAAACGTATAAATAACCGGCGTTTTTATTCCGATTTTAAAACTTTGTTTCCGGAAGGTATATATGGCTCTCCCGGCCTGCCAGAGCATTAAAACCAGCGTAAGAGCGATGTAAAATAAATGCAGGGGGTTGCCGATATAATCTTCATCGGGGGCGGAACGTAAAACAAAGGGTGATTTGGCGGCAAAACTGGTGCGGGGGTCCACAGGGTCCATGCCGGTGAGATTGTGCACTTTTTTAACGACACGCAGCGCCAGTGTATCGTAGGGCTCGGTAAAATCAACTGAGAAAGCGGCGTGCAGGCCCAGGTTGCGGATGATATTTGAGAGCATGGCCTGTGGGCTGTGAATTTCATTTTCATACCGTGACTGCGGCCCAAGCGGTGACTGGTATAACTGGTAATTACGACAGTAATGCCCCAGGCTGATGCTGACGGCCAATAATGCGATTAAACCACCCACTTTTATGGCAGAAAACGACAGCTTTTTAAACAGAACAAAAGCAATCCAGATGCAAAATGGCAGGGCGTAAACATAGGCGGTGGCTTTGGTTAACACAGCCAGGCCCAGCGCCAGGCCGCAGCCAACCTGATAAAAAAGATTGCGGGGGTTTTCCATCAATTCCAAACCCAGGGCAACAAAGGCGCTTAACCAGGCGCTGACCACAATATCATTTTGCGTACTGCTTGCCTGCAAAATGGCCATGGGTAAGGTCCAACAGAAGATGGCCGAAAAAACTTGTGTTTTGTCATCGGCCCCGAATTTTTTGGATATCCAAGAAATATTCAAACCGCCAAATAAGAGGGCAGACCATTGTAAAAGATTGGCAAAAGAGTCGCCGCCGGAGAGAATTTGCAGATGCAGCAAGATAAACTCTGCGCCGGGTTGAAGTTGAATCTGGCGGTCGATGTGGGTGGCAAAAAAGGCCACGCTTTTCTCCTGCTGCCAGTGAACAATGCGCGCCAGATGATAAGTCATCGAATCCCAGTTGTTGGGGGCGTAATGCCAGGCGGTCAAAGCCAAAATCCCTATCAAACCCAACCACAAAATGGTAATTATTGAAAAAAGACGATTTTCCGGCCGGGTGGTATTTTTAAGATGTATATGGAAGTTTTTAAACGAAAAAGGAAACGACTTCTCCTCGGCATATTTATAGATCAAGAATATCAGCCCTGCCCCGCACAACAAAGCCCAACAAATAACCAGGGACGCCGGGTCGAGTTTATGAAAAAAACTTAATCCTTCGGTGATAAAAACCAGCATTGCGCCCCAGATAAGCGCGGCGAAAATCAAACTTAAACGCATCCCCGGCGGACCGGAATGAAAACGTTGATTTTTATAAAAAAGCAAAAAAACAACCAGTTCGAAAATTAATAAAAATAAAATCCCCATTTTGATCCTTGGTGGTGGGTTAAAAAATCTATTCCTATTATAAATGATTAGCATGGATCGAATCGCCTTGAGGAGCGGAAACCTGAAGATAAATAAAACGAAACAAGAAACTTTTTGGTAACCTTAAAAAATCGATAAAACTATTGACAAATGTTCAGCGATCAGATATAAATAGCGCCTATATGAACTTGAGTAACCCCACCCCATTCTTTTTAAGCTTTGGCGATAAGCGACGAAAGCCGGCTTTTACCCACCCTTCCGGGACGTGGGCTTGTGGCGGTTAACAAGCAGTCATAAGTCAATCATGTGTAGATAAAAGCTCCCCGGAATGGGGAGCTTTTTTTGTTTATATTTTTACTTTTCAATCGAAAAAAGGAGATTAAAAAATGTCAACTCAACCTGTAGCAAATTGCCCCGAATGTGATGCCGAAGTGGACCTGACCGGCCTGGTCTTAAATGAAATTGTGGTCTGCGCAGATTGCGGTGCCGACCTTGAGGTTATCAGCCTCGACCCGCCTGCGCTTGAACTGGCGCCGATGGAAGAAGAAGACTGGGGCGAATAATTTATTAAATCGGGAGGGTATATGAAGGTTGGTTTATTGCTATCAAGAGTTCGCGTAGAGGAAAAATGGCTTCTCGAAGCCCTCGATCGGCGTGGTGTTAATTATGAACGCATCGACGACCGTGAAATTTCATTCTCATTGAATGAAGCCGGCGCCTGGCGAGAATTTGACGTGGTGTTGGAACGCAGCCTGTCATTTTCACGCGGTTTATACATCACCCAGATCCTGAATGCGTGGGGCATTCCCACGGTAAACATGGCCAGCGTGGCAGCAGTTTGCGGAGACAAGCTGGCAACCACGGCGGCCCTGGCGCGAGCCGGCATAGCCCAACCTGTAACCCGTGTGGCTTTTACGGCCGAATCGGCCATTGAAGCGATTGAATCAATGGGCTACCCTGTGGTGTTAAAACCGGTGGTGGGTTCATGGGGACGCCTGCTTTCAAAAATTAATGATCGTGATGCCGCAGAAGCAGTGCTGGAACATAAAGAAACACTGGGCTCTTACCAGCATTCGGTCTTTTATATTCAAGAATACATTCAGAAACCGGGGCGCGATATTCGCGCCTTTGTGGTGGGCGATCAAACTATTTGTGCCATTTATCGTACTTCTTCACATTGGATTACCAATACCGCGCGTGGCGGTCAGGGCGAAAACTGCCCCATCACTCCCGAACTAAACGAGATTTGCGTGGCTGCCGCACAGGCAGTGGGCGGGGGTGTGCTGGCCGTGGATGTGCTCGAAGACCCTCAACGCGGTTATTTAGTCAATGAGATCAATCATACAATGGAATTTCATACGCTTGCACCCATAACAAAAGTTGATATTGCCGGAATTATGGTGGATTACACCATATCGGTGGGTAACGGTGCGCCGCTGTCGTTTAAAGACCTGGCGGCCGGCGGGCATGATACAGCCTACAGCCGATACCCGCTGATTTCATCATACCCTATTTGAGATTAACTCTCAAAATTTGAAAGGATGTTCAGAATCTTATGGTAGAAATATTGGATAGTACCCTTCGAGAGGGCGAACAAACCCCCTATGTTAATTTCCTGATAGATGAAAAATTGGAAATTGCCCGCCTGCTGGATAAAGTGGGCGTTGACATGATTGAAGCCGGAGACCCGAGCGTTTCCCCCAACATCTTTCAGGCCATAAAAAAGATCGCCGCCATGAAGCTTAAAGCTGAAATTGTGGGCCATTCTCTGGCAATCAAGGCCAATATTGATAAAGCCAAAGAATGTAATGTGGATCGTGTGGCGGTTTTTTATGCCACATCCAAGATTCACCTGGAAGCCAAAACCCACAAGACTCAGGATCAGGCGATTGATATTGTGGTTGAACACGTGCGCTACGCGCGCAGCCTGGGGTTAAAGGTTCGTTACACACCCGAAGATGCTTCGCGTACCGATTTTGAATATCTGATTAAAATCTGTAATGCCGCCATTGAAGCGGGCGCCGACCGCATCAGCTTTGCCGACACGCTGGGTATATTACAGCCGCATGAAGTGTATGAACGCATCGTTGAGCTGCGCAAACGCCTGATGCCCTGCAAAATTGATCTGCATTGTCATGATGATTACGGCCTGGCGCTGGCGAACGCCATGGCGGGCATTCGTGCGGGTGCAGACTGCATCCACACCACGGTCAATGGCATGGGTGAACGCACCGGCATTCCCGACCTGGTGGAAACCGTGGTGGCGTTAAACAACCTGGCGGGCGAGCAGAAATATGATATGAGAGCCCTGCTGCCCATTTCCAACTACATGGAAAAAATATCAGGCTTTTTCCTGTCGCCCAATAAACCCGTTTCGGGTATCAACGCTTTTTCGCACAAGTCGGGCGTGCATACCAACGGCGTGTTAAAAGACCCGCGTACCTATGAACCTTTTGATCCGGCCATCATCGGGCGCGAACGACGGATTGTGATTGATAAATATACCGGCAAACGCGCCGTAGCCTCACGGCTTGAAGAATACGGCGTCAGCGTGACCCCCGAAGAATTGGAAAACATTACCGACGCCATTAAAAAAATTGGCGATACGCGTAAATTCCTCTTTGACGCCGATATCATCGAAATTGCCGAAAACGTCACCGGCCGGGTGATTGATGTGATTCCAAAAGAAATTAATGCCATTGTCATGATCGCGGTTGAATCGCATGTGTATACCAGCGCGGTTGTGCGCCGTTTGAAAAACTTGAGGAATATTTATAACGTTTATGAAATTACCGGCGATTATGACATCAGCATTTTTGTGAAAGCCGAAAATACGGCCGAATTAAATAATGTGATTGAAGAATTACGCGCCATTCCGGGAATTAAACAAACCGATACGCGTATTGTGCTTAAAAAACACAGCGATAATCACCTGGAACAATAGGAGGAACAAATGGGAACCTTAATTGAAGAGATTTTCTCACGCAAAGCAGGCCGTCCTGTGCATGCCGGTGAGATTGTGCTGCTGGATGTGGACGGCATTATGAGCCACGATAATACCACCCCGCTGGCGATTAAAGCCTTTCGCGAAATCGGCAAACCGCTGCGGGATGCCAACAAAATCATCATTCATTTTGACCATGCCTACCCGGCCCCCAATGTTCAGGCGGCCGAAAACCAGAAAAAAGCCCTCGATTTTATCCGCGAGCAGGGGATTAAAAATTTCTTTCACCAGGGCGTTTGCCATCAGGTAATGATTGAAGAGGGTTTTGTCACCCCCGGCCGCGTGATCGTGGGCGGTGATTCACACACCAACACTTACGGCGCTTTTGGCGCTTTTTCCACCGGTTTTGG
>JAJTBH010000209.1 GCA_021287005.1 Anaerolineae bacterium | reverse complement strand
CATGTCTGGCGCGAAGACGTGCAGGGCTTGCGCAGCGTGGAAACCATCGACATCGATGAAAAGGCCGCATTAAACCTGGTGCAGCGTGCCATTCGAGCCGCTTATGAAGCGGGCAATATGGTCATTGTGGGGCGCGGCGGCATGTTGTTGTTACGCGGCAAACCCGATGTGCTGCACGTGCGCATTGAAGCGCATCTTGAAGACCGTATCCAGCGGGTTAAACACCAGTTAAAACACCAGCGTAAAGCTTACGGCGAAAATATTGAACTGCGCCGTGAAGCTCAGGATTTAATTGCCAATCACGACCATGCCTCGGCAGCCTACATTCAAGAGTTTTACCGGTCCGATTGGAACAACCCGCTGTTATATGACCTGACTATTAACACCAGCGAAATTGACCTGGAAACAGCCTCAGACATCATTGTCGAGCGGGTAAATGTGTTAAAAAGCGAGATTGCAGGGTAAGCCTTCTTCTTTTCGTCCGGGTGAAGCTATATGGCTTCACCCGGACGCTTTTAATCTGAATTAATAATCCTTCTTTTTATTAACCGATAACATGGTGTGATAAAACCGCAAAAAATAACGAGCAGGGTTGCCCACATACGTCCGGTTGCCGGGTTTATACCCATAATTTTTTATTCAGGGTATTGAGTCAATTGGATCAAGTAACCAATTAAGACGATCAGTGTTTTTAAACAAGATGGGTTTTAACAACAATATTTTATTGTTAAATAATTAATAAGACCGCTGATATATTTTGACAGATTGGGTAAAAAAGGATTAGAATTTAAAGGTTTATACAAGTTGAACGAGCGGCGGGTTCCACGGGGATGCACTCGCCGGCAAACAAGAAGAAAGGAAGTTGTTATGAGTACCACAAAGCCCGATACCAATACCTTAAAAATGGGAATTGATATCGGTTCAACCACTGCCAAGGTCGCCATATTAAATTCAGACAACCAACTGATATTTAGTGTTTACCGGCGGCACAATGCTGAAGCTCTGATCACCTTGCAAGCCATTCTGGATGAAGTTTATCAGGCACTGGGCGATGTTGAACTCAGTTTATTAATTACCGGTTCCGCCGGAATGGGAATCAGTGAAAAGTATCATATTCCTTTTATCCAGGAAGTTATTGCCTCCACCGAACTGGTTCGCCAGAAATACCCCTCCGTCCACACTCTGATTGATATTGGCGGCGAAGATGCCAAAATGATCTTTTTCCGCCCGCAGGGCATGCCCGATATTCGCATGAATGGCTCCTGTGCCGGGGGGACGGGCGCATTTATCGATCAGATGGCCACACTGCTTAACCTGCCGGTAGGTGATTTAAATGGCCTGGCCGAAAAATCAAACACCATCTTTCCCATGGCTTCGCGCTGCGGTGTATTTGCCAAAACCGACGTTCAAAACCTGCTCAGCCGCGATATCCCCCGTGAAGATATTGTCGCGTCCATTTTTAATGCCGTGGTTTTGCAAACCATCACCACCCTGGCGCGCGGTTACCAGCCTGCGCCGGCCATGCTTTTTGGCGGCGGCCCGCTGACCTTTTTGCCCGAACTGCGCAAACATTTCATGCACGTTTTAAAACTTTCAGATGCCGATATCGTCAATGTCGACCATCCCGAACTGCTGCCGGCCATGGGTGCGGCATTGGCCCACCAGGCCAACCGCAAAACATGCCGCCTGAGTCAATTTTTAACCCTGCTGGCGGAACAGCCCAAAACACAAATCAACAGCGCAACGCGTTTGAGTCCGCTTTTTGAAGATAACAAACATTTTGATCACTGGATGGACCAGCGTCTGGAGCGCCAGACACCGCGCGTCAGCCTGGAGCAGGTGGAAGGCCGGCCCATTTTTCTGGGCATTGATTCAGGTTCCACCACCACCAAAATCGTGCTCATTGACGAACGCGCCCGCCTTTTATTTACCCATTATCAGAATAATAACGGCAACGCCATCCTGGCCGTCCAGGAAGGGCTTAAAAAAGCGGCCGACCTGCTGGCAACCAGCCAGCAGCCGCCCATCATTACGCGCAGTGTGGTCACCGGTTATGGCGAAGACCTGATTCACTCGGCCTTCGGCTGCGATGAAGGTATGGTCGAAACGCTGGCGCATTTCCGCGCAGCCCGTGAATTTGACCCCAACGTATCCTTTATTCTGGATATCGGCGGGCAGGATATGAAAGCCATTTTTGTCAAAGACGGCCACATTCAAAATATTGAAATTAACGAAGCCTGTTCTTCGGGCTGCGGATCGTTTATTGAATCATTTGCCCGCTCAATGGGTTACCCCGTAGCCGATTTTGCGCGCCTGGCCTGCACTGCCGGCGCTCCCTGCGACCTGGGCACACGCTGCACCGTTTTTATGAACTCAAAAGTTAAACAGGCCCTGCGTGAAGGCGCAGAGGTGGGTGATATCTCCGCCGGTCTGGCGTATTCGGTGATTAAAAACGCCCTGCACAAGGTGTTGAAAATTACCGACACCGGCGTGCTGGGTGAACATATCATCGTTCAGGGCGGCACATTCCGCAACCCGGCCATCCACAAGGCCCTTGAAACCCTGCTGGAACGGGATGCCATTTGTCCCGATATTTCCGAATTAATGGGCGCCTACGGCGCAGCTCTGACAGCTCGCGACGAATACCTGGCCAGCGCCGAAAAACCCGACAGCCTCTTTTTAAGTTTGCAGCGCCTCGATAAAGCCAGCCAGTATCAAAAATCGATGCTGCGCTGTCGCGGCTGTGAAAACAACTGTGCGGTTACCCGCCTGACCTTCGACAACCATAACACCTTTTTCACCGGCAACCGCTGCGAAAAAATCTTTACCAACGGCGGCAAAGCCGGTCGCAAAGGCTTAAGTCTGCCGGCCATTAAACTCAAATTGCTCTTTGACCGTCCCAGCGAGCCGCAGGGTACACCGCGCCTGACCCTGGGCATTCCCCGGGTATTAAACTTTTATGAAAATTACCCCTTCTGGGCTACTTTGCTGGTCGAGTGCGGTTTTAAGATTCGTTTATCCGACCCGTCCAGCAACAGCATGTACGAACGCGGCAGCGGCACGATCATGTCGGAAAACATTTGTTACCCGGCCAAACTGGTGCACGGTCATATTTATAACTTAATCGATGCCGGGGTGGATCGCATTTTTTATCCGATGGTCACTTTTGAAAATCCCGAATTTAACGATGCCGATAACAGTTATAACTGCCCGATTGTGGGGGGCTACCCGGAACTAATTCGCAGTGCCATTGACCCCGAAAAACTGCACAATATTCCTCTGGATAAACCCTCCATCACGTTTAAGGAAATGGGGCTGTTGAAAGATAATTGTTTCAGTTACCTTTCAAGCCTGGGGGTAGACAGCCGCACATTTAAACGGGCATTCAAAAAAGCAATTGAACAGCAGCGCGCCTACAAACAAGCCGTGCGCGCCGAGGCGCAGCGCATTTTAAGTGAAGCGCGTCTTGAAAACCGTAATGTCATCCTGTTGATTAACCGGCCCTATCACATCGATCCATTAATCAACCACAAAGCGCCCGAAGTATTAACCGATTTCGGCATGGATGTCATTACCGAAGACGCCGTACCCTTGCAGCAAAAACAAAACCTGGATAATAAACACATCGTCAGCCTGTGGGCTTACCCCAATCGTTATTTCCATGCCGCCCGCTGGGCCGGGCAGCAGCCCGATGTTCAGGTGGTGCAGCTCAATTCATTTGGCTGCGGTCCCGACGCCGTGGCGGTGGATGAAGTTAAAGCCATCTTAAACGAGTATGGCAAAAGCCCCACGGTTATTCGTATAGACGAAATAGAGAGTCCCGGATCGATGAAACTACGCCTGCGCTCCATGATTGAGTCAATGCGCGCATCCGGCCAAACCTTAAAACCGGTCTTTAAAGCGCGCCGTACCACCCCCATCTTTGAGAAAAAAGATAAACACCGCACCATACTGGCGCCCAATTTTGCTCATTTTAATACCCTGCCCATTACCCGCCCGTTGATGGATATGGGTTATAAACTCGAACATCTGCCGCCGCCCAACCGCCAGTCGGTAGAGTTGGGATTAAAGTACACCAACAACGAAATCTGTTACCCGGGCATCATTCTGGTCGGTGATGTGATCAAAGCTTTGCAAAGCGGCAAATATGATCCCGAAGAAATCACGATCGGCATCAGCCAGACCGGCGGGCAATGCCGCGATTCATGTTATCTGTCGCTCTTTAAAAAAGCCCTGGTGGCGGCCGGTTTTGGGGACGTGCCCGTGGTTTCGCTGGCCACCAACCTGAACCCGCTTAACGAACAGCCCGGGTTGGAAATCAATTACGCTCAACTGGCTTATAAACTGTTGATGGGCATCGTTTATACCGACGCCCTTTCCAACCTCTACCATATATCCGCCATCCGTGAAGTTAAAAAAGGCAGCGCTCTGGCATTGGCCGATCATTACCTGACCTATATGGAGGGCGGTCAAATGCCGCTTCAGCCCAAAGCCATACTGGCCACCCTTGAAAAGGCGGTGGAAGATTTTAACCGCCTCGAAACCCATTCCGGCCAATTTCCAAAGGCTGCCATTGTGGGTGAAATTTATGTCAAACTAAACTCGTTTGGCAATAACAATGTGGTGAACTGGTTAATGGAACAGGGCATTGAAGTCGTCGTTCCGCCGCTGACCGAATATTTCACCTCAAACTTCGTAAACATGGATGCCGACATCGAAAAACGCCTCATGCGGCCCGATTATATGTGGTTGATTTATCACGGTGCAGAAATGTATACGCAGCATTTTCTGGATCAGGCTGAAAAAATCCTGTCAAAATTTAAACATTACCGCCCCAATCACAACATCCGTCATATTGCCGAAACGGCCAGCGAGATTATCGATCTGACCAATCACTACGGTGAAGGCTGGTTAATTTCCGGAGAAATCGGCAGCATGGTTAAAGAAGGGGTGCCCAATATTTTATGCCTGCAGCCTTTCGGCTGTATCGCCAATCATGTGGTGGCCAAAGGTGTTGAAAAACGTATGAAAGAACGTTATCCGGAGCTTAATATTCTCTTCCTGGATGCAGACGCCGGTACCAGTGAAGTAAATTTCCAGAATCGTTTATATTTTTTTGTTAACCACGCCAAAGAAACTTTCCCGGCCAATAAAATGCAGGAAGCCGGAATATAACAGAGCGTTAAACCTATTAAAAGAGGTTTTGGTTCTTTTTATCACGGAACCGAAACCTCTTTTGTAATTAATACGCAATGAATATGGGTATAATCAAAAATAGATGAATAATCGCATTTTTTCTGAAATCCAATCCGGAAATCGATTTACATTTGGAAAAAATTGGGCGGATTTTTTAACCCGCTTGAATGAAGATCGAATCTTGTCGGCACAAAAATCGCTGCGAGATATGCTTAAGCTTGAAACGCTTGACGGTAAAAGGTTTATCGACATCGGCTCGGGCAGCGGGTTGTTCAGCCTGGCCGCGCGCCGGTTGGGCGCCCATGTATATTCTTTTGATTACGATCCCCAATCAACCGCCTGTACTGCCGAGTTAAAAAGACGCTATTTTCCCGATGATGCCGGCTGGCAGGTTACCACCGGTTCGGTGCTCGACATTAACTTCTTAAATGGCCTGGGGCAGGCTGATGTGGTTTATTCATGGGGTGTGTTGCACCACACCGGGTTAATGTACCAGGCATTTAAAAATATCGTTCCCCTGGTGGCGCCGGGCGGCCAGCTTTTTATTGCGATTTATAATAATCAGGGTTTCACCAGTAAATACTGGCTTATGGTAAAAAAAATTTACAATCGCAGTCTCCCCGGCCGGTGGTTAATCACCGCGTTTCATTTTCCTTATTTATTTGTTTTACGCTGGATTTTTCGTTTTTTAACCGGACGCAGATCCTTGGAACGCGGCATGTCATTATGGCATGATATGATCGACTGGTTGGGGGGCTATCCTTTTGAAGTTGCCAGTCCCGAAGACATCTTCCATTATTTTTATCAACAAAATTTTATTTTGGAAGAATTAAAAACTTGCGCCGGAAAAATGGGGTGTAATGAATTTGTTTTCAGAAAAGCCCCCTAGTTCGATGTTTCCGGATACGTTTTTGTTAACTGTTTATGCATAAACTCATTATAATAAAACAGGACATTAAAATCTGAAGGGTGTATGCATGAAAGATCCTTATATTCTGGTCATCGATGATGATCGCGAAATCGCCACATTAATTCAGATCACCCTGGAAGCACGGGGATACCGGGTTAAAACCGCCTATGATGCGTTACACGGCATGGGTATGATTTGCACCGAGTCGCCTGCTTTAATTTTATTGGATCAAAAATTACCCAAAAAACAGGGCCTGGAACTGCTTAAAGATATTCGCGCCATGCCCGAACTGGGGGGAATACCGATCATTATGATGACCGGCAGCGGTCAGCCGGAAGTGGTCTCGCAAGCCATTCGCCAGAGGATTACCGATTTCATTATCAAACCGTTTGATCTTGATTTACTGGTGGAACGTGTGGCAAAATGGTTCCCGCCGCCTTCCAATAATGACCTTTTCATGTCACACCCGGCTACATAATTTTTAAAGGTGAGGTTAAAAATTTATGGCTACTATACTGGTTGTTGATGATGACCCCGTCATTCTCCGGCTGGTGAAAGACACCTTGCATATCCGCGGTTATAACGTTATAACC
>JAJTBH010000208.1 GCA_021287005.1 Anaerolineae bacterium | reverse complement strand
TTATGTCTTTATCCATCGATGAACAGTATGAATTAAAATCCATTTTGCATAAACAAATTGGTACGGATGAAGAAATTGATATACTGGCGGCTGCTCTTTTGGCAAGTGCTGCCCAGACCAACCAGATGGTGCTGAACGTGACCGATAAACCGGCGGTCGAAGTAACCTCATATGAAGATATGTGGAAACTTTCCATTGCCAATTATTATTCCGGGTCGGGTTGTTTGAGTTACGCAATATACACTTCGCTGGATGATAAACGGATGACATCCTGGAATAAAGTTGCGTCTCATTTACCGATAGCCTGCATCAGAGCAAAGGAATATGTCGAGAAGGTCCTGGGGAATGAAGAAAAAATCAACGGGGGAATCTAATTTTGAGCGTTATCATCAACCCGGTTTTTCCGGCGTTCTCTGAAACGCCGAACTTTAATTAAGCTGGAACAGGTATTTCCGCACCATTTGCGTGTATTATTTTTACTTTCATCGAAAAAAAACCAACCGCAGGTTGGATTCTGGCAGCGTTTAATTCGATCCAGGTCGTTCGTGGAAACCAGTTCAAGGAAAGATGAAAAAATATTAATCATAACCTGGTCGACTAAACTTCCTTTGGTATAAATACTTTTCGCATAGCCACCATCCCCTTTGTTTATTGAATAAAATAATGGAAAACCTTCCAGAAAACCGTTTAATTCAATCACCAGTTTTTCAGGAATCTCTTCTTCACGGGATAAAAATTCCATTGACCGGGATAATAAATTGCGCAGGTTATAAAGACGCGATGTCTCATTTTCAGATATAACGTCCGGCAAAACAATGTTCCACTTGTTTTGCCAGGTCTGCATCCATTTTGTATCACCCAGGCCATCTTTAAATGGGGGATGGGAGCCATACCATTGACTGTTAATAAATTCAATTGAAAGATTTTCCATTCGAGTAACCTTCTATAATAATATTGACAGTTACAAATTAGTGTAGTAATATTCAACTTGTAACTATTATAACACGCAAAGAGCGTTACAAAAGCGGAGGAATAGATTATGATCAGTCGGATCTGGCATGGTTGGACAACCCTGCAAAATGCAGATGCATATGAAAATTTGTTGCGGAATGAGATTTTTGAATGGATTGACGGACAAAAGATATCCGGTTATCACGGAATTCAACTTTACCGGCGTCCGTTGGAAGATGAAGTTGAATTTATCACCATCATGTGGTTTGACTCATTGGATGCGGTGAGAACATTTGCCGGGGAGGACTACGAAGCTTGTGTCGTCTTGCCTCAGGCACAGGCTTTACTGGCGCATTATGATAAACGTTCCCAACATTATGAAATTAAAATTGATCGCCTGGATCTTCCAAAAAATGAAGTAAGTTAAACATAATTAACGGAGCGTATTAAATATGATAAGGTCTGATGTAGATCTGCCAATAAAACCTTGACAGTTCTCTTAATCTCATGATATAAGTTGAATGGAAGGAAAAAACAAGAAATGCCTTATCCGGTTCCAGTCGTTACTTTTATCACAATTTGCTCCAGGGGTGGTGGAGTATTATTGTCCTTATCGGAGTGCGCCTGCTGACCGGTTGTATTAAACTATAAATCCAAGGGTCACGGGTAGCTGCTTCATCCGTGGCCTTTTTGTTTGCCTGTAAATATTTAACCCGGCCACGCTCCCCCCAACGCGACCGGGTTTTTATTTTTCTTTTTTATTGATTATTGTGAGGTTTTTTTATGTCTATATTATCCACTGAAGCCCTGGGCCTTTCTTTTGGAGCTTTTGATCTCTTTCGAGGCATTTCTGTAACTGTTGCCAATGATGGAAAAATTGGTTTAATTGGCCCCAATGGAATCGGAAAAACGTCCTTAATGTTAATCCTTGCCGGAATTAAAACACCTACCAGCGGTAAAGTTCATATCGCCCGCGGCCGGCGATTGGGTTATTTGCGTCAAGAAGCCGTGGATGCATTTGCCGACCGGAAAAATTCTGTTTATGAAGAAATGTTAACCGTTTTTTCGGATCTGCATATTCAGCAGGAACGGCTGCACGTCATGGAAGAAAAAATGGCGGCGGGAGATCATTCTCCGGAATTCCTTGAGGTTTATGGTCAGGCACTGGAAAAATTCGAACACGCCGGAGGATATGATTTTGATTTAAGAATTCAACAAACTCTGGAAGGTCTCGGACTTGGAAAAAACACCTGGAAACAACAACTAAATCATCTCAGTGGCGGGCAAAAAACACGCGCGTTGTTGGCCCGCCTGTTGTTGGAAAAACCGGATTTATTAATCTTAGATGAACCCACCAATCACCTCGATATTGAGGCTGTGGAATGGCTGGAACATACCCTTACCGCCTGGGAGGGGGCAGTTTTAATCGTCAGTCACGACCGTTATTTTTAGGATAATACGGTTAATACAATTTGGGAAATGAACCCGGACGGAATTGATATTTTCCATGGTGGTTACAGCGCTTATTTGCTGCAACGGCAGGAGCGATGGGAATATACCGAGCGAGTTTACCGTGAAGAAAAAGCGCGTTTGTTAAAAGATGTCGATTTTATTCAACGAAACTGGGTGCGTGACAGCACACATGCCCGCGCTCTGGGACTGTTAAAAAAAGTTTCTCGTGAATTGTCCATTATTGATAAATATGGCCTGATGACCTTACGCAGCGGCAAACAATGGGCTGAAATGGATTTGCGGGCCGATCATCCATTGGATGTGATTGAAGCGATTCGAAAGGTCAATGAAATCACCATTCCCACACAACGACCACCGGCCGTGCATCCCCGTTTGCCGGTTAAAACCAGCGGCGGGGCATTGGCATTACAGGCGCATGCGGCTGTGATCGGATACCCGGGCCATGATTTGTTTTCAACAGGTGAACTGGTTTTAAGGCGCGGGATTTGTACGGCATTAATTGGCCCGAATGGCAGTGGAAAAACGACATTCCTGAAAGTGTTGTTGGGCGAATTGGAACCTCTAAAAGGAGAAGTCAACGTCAGCCCGGGTTTAAAGGTCGGCTATTTTGCGCAGGCTCACGATGCCCTGACGGCGACCCATACCGTCCTTGATGAAATTCAAAGTCGAAAACCCATGCTGCCTGAGACGGCGCGCAAACACCTGGCCGGATATTTGTTTCGTGGCGACGATGTGTTTAAACCGGTTAACAGTTTGAGCGGTGGAGAACGCGCCAGATTGGCTCTGGCGATTTTGGCACTGGAAGGGACGAGTTTATTGCTTTTGGATGAACCAACCAACCATCTGGATATCCCTGCCAGAGAAGCTTTACATGAGATGCTGCAATCTTATATGGGCACGATTTTATTGGTGTCTCACGACCGGTTTTTGATTAACAACCTGGCTTCTCAAATTTGGGAACTGCGTCAGCATCAATTAATGGTGTTTGATGGAAATTATCGTGAGTATATATTACGAAGAAATGCCGGCAATTCCAATGCACTGCGCCAGACTTTATTGGTCCAACGCCCGATGGCCAGGGATAACAGCAAAGAAACACGCCGTCGGACCCAGGCTATGGATCAGTTGGAGGAACGAATTCGCCAGCAAGAAAGTGCCGTGCAGAAGCTTTCTTTTGAATTACAAAAAGCCGGAGAGAAGGAAGCTTTTGACCGGATTCAGAAATTAAGTGTTGAGTTTGCCAGGGCGCAAGCCAACCTTGATTCTCTTATGGAAGAATGGGAAAAAATCGCGGTGTAATGATTAATTAATCAACAGGGCTTCCGATAAATCCAACGGAAGCCCTGTTGTCATGTGTTTAGATTTCTGTCGCGTTTTTATCAATGAATGAAGTGGCAAAATCAACCAGATGGTAAACATCTTCAAATGTTGACACCAGGCCGACGGAGATGCGCACTGCGCCTGTGCTTTTATCATCAATACAACGCCGAAAATCCTGATATTCCATGCGCGGTTTGCGGGCAAAGCAGGTGCTGAGCTCTGAAGCCGAAAGGCCTAAGGCCAGTTCACCGCCGCCGGGGTTGCAAAAACAACCACTGCGCAAAGAGATCATATGAGTATTGGCGCGCTCTTCAACCCGAACATGATCAACAAAATGACCGTTGGGATCAAAAAAATTTAACGAGATGGTTCCCCCCCGTGCATGCGTATCTAATGGTCCATAAATTTTTACAACGGGTTTGCCATTGTTATGCCGCAGCGAATTTAAAGCGTTTAATAACCAATCGGTCAAAATAGAGACGCGTGAATGGATGGTTTCGTACCCGATTTTTGAGATATGTCTCAATCCAATTTCGACGGCGGGTAAGGTCAGGTAATTTAATGTACCGTCTTCAAAACCCTCGGCGCCTTGATGTAGAAAATGCCGGTCACCTTGAACGGATGCCACGGTAATCGTGCCACCGGCAAACCAGGGACGGTGTAATTTCGCCAATACGCTGCGCCGCGCGATTAATGCACCCACACCGGTGGGATAACCAAAGATTTTATAAAATGACAGGCTGACGAAATCGGGGTGGACGATACTTAAATCCAGGCGGTTGGTTGGCACAAAGGCTGCCCCATCCAATAATACATCCCAACCTTTTTGATGGGCAATTTCGATCCAATCCAATGAATGTTGTACGCCTGAAAAGTTGGATTGTCCCGGAAAAGCAAATAGATGATTCCCCGTGTTCATTCCAAGGTTTAAGCTTTCATTTAATTTTTCATCATCCATACGCATATCCGGCAGAGTGACCGGTGAATAAATGATTTTTGCGCCTTTGCTGCGAGCGAATTCACGAATGCCATTTACGGAATTGTGGTTATCAAAAGTTAATAAATAGTGGCTTGATGCATCGAATGGATACGATTCCCCGACCAATTTAAGCGCTCCACTGGCATTTTTGGTAAAAATGCAAACATACTCGTCCGGCGAAGCATTAAAAAACTCGAGCACATACGCCCGGGCGCTTTCAACCAGGTGGGTCATGGCGATTGAGGTGGGGTTGGAAGAATGCGGATTTCCAAAAACATTATTTAATAACAAATCCGAATGGGCTTTAATTTGTGTTTCACTGTAAAGACCACCGCCGGTGTAATCGAGATAAATATGCCCCAAACGATCCAGTCGTGAATAATCATTTTTCCGCATCTCATCCAGAATAATCGTTTTTGAATATTCGGGGTAACTTTTCAGGAATTTCTCTTTTTCCAGATTAATACTTTGTAAAACAAACGGGACTAAACGCTCTTCATGATTGTTGATTGTTTCCGACATTTTTTACTCCAGATTTAAAATGGATTCCCCGGAAAAAGTAATTCGGGTTAGTAGATATTATTTTTTATCAAGGTGGTTGGGGTGAGGAGTGGTTTTTGATGCCGTTTTATGGCTTCCATCACCCGTTCACGCGAGCGAATAATTTCGGTCCGCGCTAATTTTTCGGCTGCCTGGCTATCACGTTTGTATATGGCATTTGCGAGTGCCACATGATCTTCACGCATTTCTTCGGCGCTGTCTCTTAAATCCAAACCGAGATGAAAAACGCGGTTTAATTCGTCCATGATTTTTGATTCCATTACGATAAGGCGATTATTACCACTAATGGATGCAATTAAGATGTGAAATTCGGCGTTTTGATTTAAAAAGCGGGTATAACTGTGCCTGTCTTTATAGGTATAAGTAAATTCCGAATCATTTACCAATTCCAATAAAGACTCATTTGTTCCACGTTCAGCCGCCAGGCGTACTGAAGCTGTCTCAAAAATTTCGCGTAACTCAAATATTTCCTGCACGTCCTGAGATGTAATGGGACTGACAATATATCCCAGGCGAGGTAGAGGCTGCACAAAACCTTCCTGCGTTAATTGACGTAAAGCCTCACGCACAGGTGTAATGCCCACTTTATATCGTTCTGCCAGATCGGCCTGGGCGATAAATTGTCCCGGGTCCAAAACGCAGGTCACAATATCTTCTTTTATTAACTGGTAAGTCTGGAGCGACAATGACGGTTTTTGGTTTTGAATCATCATTGAATGATATCTCTGGCTTTCATCTAATATACTACTAATATATTACAAATATATTAGATAGTCAAGATCGTTAATATTTACATTTGGTTTAAAAATCACGCAAGGGTAGGGGAGAAAATAACTTGTCATACAGGTGATTATTGTGTATATTGGTAACTTAATAAGAATAATCTTAATGTCTTCGAAAAAAATAGAAAATTTTATATTTTTAGATAGTTTTTAGAGGAGTCCCAATGTCTGATTTAATGCGTGTGCTGCCATTTGACGAGCTGCTCAACTGGATCCTGGTTGAATATAAAACCGTTAATTCCATTTTTGGAATCCCGGCTGAACAGTTTTACCAACCCCAAAAAGCGGCTGTTTACAGCAAAACGGACATGTTTGGGAATGAATTATCCACGCCCATTGGGCCGGCAGCCGGGCCACATACCCAATTGGCACAGAATATTGTTTCAGCCTGGTTAACCGGTGGCAGATTTATCGAATTAAAAACCGTTCAGATAATGGACGAACTCGAAATCCCACGCCCGTGCATCGATATGGAAGACGAAGGGTATAACGTTGAGTGGTCACAGGAATTAAAACTTAAAGAGTCAGCCGAAGAATATATAAAAGCCTGGGCGCTCATCCATATTTTGCATCATTTTCTGGGTTTTGACCGGGCGGCTCCGGTGGGAACAATTTTTAATATGAGCGTAGGTTATAACCTGGAAGGCATCAAAAGCCCGGTT
>JAJTBH010000207.1 GCA_021287005.1 Anaerolineae bacterium | reverse complement strand
TTGATTACATTCCATAATGTAGCGGTGCCAGAAGACCGATACAAAAAACAGCGAAAAGGCGGCCAGCGCAAACATAAAGGTAAATAACATGCGGTCTGACATGGCAAACATGCCGGAAGATCCGCCGATCACCACCGGGTGAATGGAACGAAAAATGCGGATGGATAAAAAGGTGAGCGGCACGGTGATGAAACCGGCAATTTCATAAATGGCAGACAGGCGGGCGCGCTGTTTAATCTCGGGCAGGTTGGCGCGAAAAACAAAATAGGCAACGTAAATCAATTCCATGATGAGGGTGGTGGTCAGGCGCGGGTCCCAGGTCCACCAGGTGTTCCAGATCGGTCTGGCCCAGATCGAGCCGGTGATGATGCCGATCAAAACAAAAACCAGGCCAATTTCGGTGCCGGCCACGGAAGCGGAATCCCAACTGAGTTTACGCGTGCGCAGGTAGGCAATCGAGGCGACGGTGGCAAGACAAAAACCCAACATGCCTACCCAGAGCGTAGCGATGTGGAAATAAAAGACCTTTTGCACCAGGCCCATGGTCTGCTCAACCGGGGCATAAAAGAAAACCAGTGAAAATGAGCTTACCAGCCCGATGGCAGTCAGAATATCGATAATTAATAATGGTTTGGGTGTTTTTTTCATATTTTATTCTTCCAATATTTTGTCATAAAGCATAATTCCGGCGGCGAGGAATAATAGATCGTAACCGGCCAGCACGCCCAACCAGGTGCGCAGGCCGAGCGGATCGGCGCCGTTTAACGTCAGGGCCGAGGCGTTAACCGCGGCCATAATTAAAGGGATTAATAACGGGAAAAGCAGCACGGACAAAAGATGCCCGTGGGATTTAATTTGAATATTGAGGGTCTCCACCAGGGTGCCGATCAAAATATAGCCCAGGGTGCCGAGCAAAATGACGCCCATAAAGCCGGGCGAAAACAGCGCCACATTGCCAAACAGGGCATATGCCGCAATGACGATCACGGCGGTCAGCAGCATAAAAAGCCAGTTGCTTAACACCTTGGCGGTAAAGATGACGGTGTGGTCATGCGGCGCAAGCATCAGCCCATCCAGCCCGTCCGATTCACGTTCCAGCGCCATGCTGCGCTCGAGGCTGAGCGTGCCGGAAAAACACAGGGTCACCCAGATCACACCGCAGGCCGTTTCCTGGCGTAAACCGGCGGCCAGGTTAAAGGCGAACAGAAAAATCAAAATGACGATCAGGGCAAAAACCAGCATGGAACCCAGGGTCACGAAGGTGCGTTTTTCGTTAAGCAGGTCCTTATGTAAAATGACCCAAACCGCTTTAAAAAAACTCATGGCTGCCTCCGGGTGCTTTTCAGGTCGGCAATCAGACCTTCGCCGGTTTTCTCCTGGTACACTTCCATCAGGCTCTGGCGGGTGAGCTCTTTAACCGGCTCTGAAAAAACGATGCAGCCGCGATTTAAAATATCAACGCGCGTGGCGATGCTGAAGACCTTTTCAAGATCATGCGTGGAAAAAAGAATACCCTTACCCAGGGCAGCCTGTTTTTGAAAAACGTCAACAAACTGTGAGATATAACGCTGGTCGAGGCCGTTAAAAACCTCGTCCATCAACAAAAAGGTGGGGTCATGCAACAAAGCACGCGCCACCGACAAACGCTGCTGCATGCCGCGCGAAAAAGTGCCAACCTTATCATCGGCGCGCGCTTCCAGACCGACCAGCAGCAGCAGTTCATTAATCCGCTGCCGTGCGGACGGCAGGCCGTACAATTTGCCGTAAAATTCCAGGTTTTCGCGACAGGTCAGGTGGTTATATAACATGCTGGTGTGCAGCACCACACCCAGGCGGGCGCGCAGGGCCGCATTTGATTTCAGCAGGGGCATTCCGTCAATCTGGATGCTGCCCGCATCGGGTTTATTCAGACCGCACAGCAGGCGAATGAGGGTGGTTTTGCCGGCGCCGTTTGAGCCGATCAGAGCCACAATTTCACCGGGCATCATGCAGAAATTGAGATCATTTAATACCTTACGGTATCCATAAGATTTAAAAACACGTTTGACCTGAATCATTATGCCAAACTTTACAATTTGCCGGCCGGATCGGATTCGAGCTGTTTTAACAGGTTAACGGCTTCATTGTTTAAAAAAGCCCGGCGATCCTGATAATCCGAGTCACCCAGTTTGCCTTCCAGGTGCTCTTGTTCCAGTTCACGAATGCGGTTTAATGTTTGCTGGTATTCCCGATTTAACACGTCCTTTTTTAAACGGGCTTCATTGATATTATCCGCATGCGCCGAATAAAGCGGGCGGGTAATGACGATGAGGACAACAAAAAAAATGGCCAGCGTAACGACCAGGGCAATCAGGGTCATAGTCATGGTATTGGTCATATAATAATTCCCTAATTATCGGCTTTTGCCAGAAAAGCGCGCAGATCGTCGGCAGAGGCAAAAGCGCCAATTTGAATGGCCTTCAGGGTGCCGTCTTTGCCGATTAAAAACGTTTCGGGCACACCGGTGATGTTAAACATCTTGGAGATGTTGGCGCCCAGGTCGGGCCCGTTGGGATAGGTGACGCCGTGGCTGGAAATAAATTTCAGCGCCGGGTCCTGCGTGTCTACATAATCAACACCCAGGAAAAGGTGTTGACCGCCGGGCTGCACTTCGTTCCAGACTTCTTCCAACATATAACCTTCTTCGTCGCAGGTGGCGCACCACGAAGCCCAAAAGTTCACCAGCACCACTTTGCCCTTATATTCAGACAGGTTATATGCCTGGTTGTCAAAGGAGGTGATCGAAAAATCGGGCACCGGGTGGCCAACTTCCAGGCGGGTCACCTGAGAATTTTTATTCATCCAGACGCCGATCATCACGATTAAGGC
Source organism: Anaerolineae bacterium (assembly GCA_021287005.1). Lineage (GTDB taxonomy): Bacteria > Chloroflexota > Anaerolineae > Anaerolineales > Anaerolineaceae > JAJTBH01. The sequence goes on along the minus strand of JAJTBH010000207.1, from coordinate 3,868 downwards.
GATCACCAGAGCGCCCAAAATATAAAAACCTATCGGGTTATTTTTTTTGGGAGCCGAAACGACATTTTGATTTTCGGTTTCAACCATTTTTATCCTCGTCATTTAAGTCCCGGTTAATGAGGCTTAAATACTCATCCGGAACGGAGGGCTGCTGAGCCGGTTGGGGCCGGGGGCTTTGAGGTCTTTTGTTTTTGCTCTTGCGCACAGTCCACAACAAAAAGGCGATCCCGCCGATGGAGATCAAGGGCGGCAGCACATAAATCAGCCAGTTTAACCCTTCCTGCGGCGGCATGGAAAGCACGCTCCAGCCGTATTGAGCCGCAAAATAGGCTTTAATTTCATCTTCGCTTTTGCCTTCTTCCAGCATCTTACGAATCAATTCGCGCCAGTTGGCGCAGGCCTGCGTGGGGCACACATCCAGAGGCACGTTTTCACAGATGGGGCAATAAAGCTGGCCGGCAATTTTGTTAACTTCGTCATCGCTGACCGGGTCGCCGTCACCGGCGGCAGCCGGCGAAACAAAAAACAGGAGCAAAAATAAGGCCGCCAAAAAAGCGGGAAGCCAGATAAACTTTTTCATACCTGTTCCTCATGCTGAAGCACATCACGATACTTTTTAGGCCACAGGGCCAGCAACGTTCCAAAGACCAACACCAGCGAACCAACCCATAACCAGAAAACCAGCGGGTTGCGGTAAATTTTAAAAGTGGCGCCTTCGCTGGTCACCGGCAGCCAGTCGACCAGGGTGATATACAGGTCGTCAACCGGCGTGCTGGATAAACCAGGCAGTGTGACGCTTTGCTGCGAAACGTAATAATAATCACGTTCGGGGTATAACATATAGGGGCTGCCGGCCGGGGGCAACACCTCAATGACGGAGCGCGCCGTTTCATGATCCTGGCTGTTTTGATCGATGGCCAGGTCGCGATAGGTTAAACTGTAACCCGAAAAACTGACCGATTCGTTTTGTTTTAAGATGACCTGGGTTTGCGACTGGAAAAATTCAATGCCAACCACACCCAGCGCCATTAAAGCGACGCCGATATGAATGATATAAGCCCCATACTTGCGCCGATTGCGTAAGAGCAGTTTCACGGCCGAGCTAAAAACGGACGCCTGGTTGTTACGGGCATTGATGAACGCCGAACGCCCAAAATCAAACAGGGTCACCAGAATGGAAACACCAATCAGCCAGAAGGCGATGATAGCGCCGATATCTCTTACATTTAATAACAACGCGGCCAGGGGAATTAAAAGCGAGAGCGCCAGCGGTTTCCAGAGCATGGAACCCAGTTTTTTGCCGCTTGAGGCGCTCCAGGCCGAGAGGGGCACGAGGCCCATCAAGGCCAGCAAAATGGCAAACAGCGGACCGGTGGCGTTTTTGTAATACTGCGGGCCAACGTTAATCTGCTGACCGGTGACCAGTTCCGATAAAATCGGGAAAAGCACACCCAGCAAACAGATCAAAAAGATGGCCACAAAGACCAGGTTGTTAAACAGGAACAAAGATTCACGCGAAAAATACGATTTAATTTCCAACGGGTCTTTTAACTTCTGCCAGCGATACCCCAGCAGCGCCACCGAGATCAACAGCATGACGGCGGTGAAGGCAAAAAAGAAAGGCCCAATGGCCGAAGCCGAAAAGGCATGCACCGAAGAAAGTAAACCGGAGCGGGTTAAGAAAGTGCCCAGAATGACCAGGCAGAAAGTGAGAATGATCAACGCGGCCGACCACTGTTTAAAAATGCCGCGTTTTTCCTGAAGCAGGCTGGAATGTAAATAAGCCGTGCTGGTCAGCCAGGGCATCAGCGCCGCCACTTCCACCGGGTCCCAACCCCAATAACCGCCCCAGCCGAGTACATCATAAGCCCAGCGGCTGCCCAGGATTAACCCCAGGCTGAGGAAGAGCCAGGCCACCAGCGACCATTTTTGCGATTTGCGAATCCACAGGCTGTCTTCGCGGCCGGCGATTAAGGCGGCGATGGCATAAGCGAAGGGAATGACAAAACCGACGAAACCCAGGTAAAGCGCCGGTGGATGAAAAACCATGCCGGGGTGGTATAAAAGCGGGTTCATGCCCAGCCCATATTTGGGCGCGACTTGAAGGGTTTGAAGCGGGGGGATGATGGCTTCGACCACTTCTTCATTAATATTGATGAAAAAGCGCAGGAAGGGATTTTCAAACAGAATGACCATTAACACAAAAAAGCCGAGCGTCACCGAGGTGATCACGGTTACCCAGGGAAAAAGGTCATGTTCCAGGTTCTTTTTATTAATCAACGCCAGAAACTCAAACAGTGACAGCAGCCAGCACCAGAAAAGCAGTGAGCCGGCCTGCCCGCCCCATAAAGCGGCAATTTTGAGATAAACGGGCATGTTGATGTCGACCGTTTCATAAACATAAGCGTATTCAAAATGGTTGGTGAGCAGCAGGTAAAGCAAAATGCCCATCGTAATGCTTAACAGCGGAAAACTGCACAGGGCCGCCAGGCGCGAAGATTCAAGAATGAGGCTGCTTTTGGCGCGCAGGCCGTTGATGGCCATCACAACGGCAATCACGGATGCGACCAGGGCGATCGCCATTGTACCGATTGCGATGTAACCGATCATTGCTGCACCTGTTGGGGAACGCCGTCTTCATAACGTGAAGGGCACTTAAGCAGGAGTTCGTCGGCATAAAACCGGCCGTCATCCCCCAGTGAGCCGGTCACAATGGCCTGGGCTTCGTTGGTTAATAAATCGGGTCTTTCACCTTTATAAACCACCTCCAGCCGGGCGGCGTTTGGGTTAAGGGCTGCGTCGTGCAGCACCTGGGCCAGCCCGCCGGCGGCTTCAATTTCTTTGGTGTCGCCGGGAATATCGGCAATGGTGAAGGTGAGTTTAAAAGTGGTCGGATCGTATTGGATGGTATCACCCAGAACAACGCCGGAGACGCGCAGGCTGCTCTGGCGCGCTCCGCCGGAAGTTAATTCCTTGACGGTATAATAATATTGGGCCGAACCCTTGATGCTGGTAACCACCAACAAAACCACCGCAACGGCCAGAACCAGGCCGCCAATGATGAATTTGTTAAATTTCAGCCCCGTATTTTTGGTGTTTGTTTCGTTTGCATTCACTTAAATCCACATCCATTCCACATAACTGTTGCTTTTAAATATAACCACACTGCTCCTCTTTTAAAGGAGCAGTGTGTTATTCTGCTTTTGATTCGACTGTTTTATCTTCAACCGTTTTGACGTCAATGATTTTTGGCGCAACGGTGGTGGGCTCTTGTTTTTCCTGGGCGGGCACCGTTGATTGGGAACCCTCCAGGGGTTGGTTGATTTCTCGAATGAATTCGGTCACCGAGGCCGAAAGGCCGCCGGTCAGTCCTTTGCTCTGCCGGTCCAATTCACTGATGGTCTGATCCAGTTGGGCTTCCTTCACAATGATTTTGGGCAGCTCCGCCAGCTCGCGTTTAGTCGCCCAGACTTCCTGCCAATAGGGCGATTGGGTCACTTTCCGAATAAAAGCGCCCATTTCTCTGGCCGTTTTGACCATGTTGCCAGGGCCAAAAATGATCAAAGCGATAATTATGATAAAGAGGATCTCACCGATACCGAGATTAAATAATTCCATATTTTTAGACCAATGTAAAAAACCGGTCGATGATTATCGACTAGTCTTTCTTTGAGTCGTCGGTCTTATTCTCGTCGTCGCCTTTGAGACCCTTGCGAAACGAAGTGATGGCACTGCCAAGCTCGCCGCTGATTTTTGAAACGCGACCCACACCAAAGAGTAATACAACAATGACCAGAATGATCAGAAGTTCAGGGACACCTAAACGAAATGGCATAATATTTATCTCCTTTATATTATTTTACCTGAT
>JAJTBH010000206.1 GCA_021287005.1 Anaerolineae bacterium | reverse complement strand
CCTCATATCCCAATTGATATAATTCTTCTAAAAACCGCCCGGTTAGTTCCGTTAATCGATTTTTTCGAATCTCATCTCTGCCGCGTTCATTTAATGGTTTTTCCCATATATAGGTCCCCCTGCCTCGTTGTGTCGAGATTAATCCGTTAACATCCAAAACACGGTATGCTCTGGCAACTGTGTTAAAATTTATTCGTAGTTCAACAGCCAGTTCTCGCACAGTCGGCAATTGATCACCCTGTTTCAAATCACCCACCGTAACAAGGTTTTCAATTTGACGTACAATTTGTAAATATAACGGGGTATCGGAGCGGAAATCCAATTTAATTTGACGGCTGAGATTTATCAATAATTAACTCCTATAATGTATAATTGTTTTATTGTATAATTGTATATCGTTTTTTTGTTATGTCAATAGCAAAATCAAGGAAAATTATTATGCATTCAAAATATACACACACTAATTTAATTGCCAAAGATTGGAAAAAACTGGCCAATTTTTATATTAATCTGTTTGAATGTACCCCGGTTCCGCCGGAAAGAGATTTATTTGGTGAAGCAATTTCCAAAGGCACCGGAATCCAGGGCGCGCACATCCGAGGTATGCACCTGCGTTTACCGGGTTGGGGAGAGCAGGGACCGACCCTTGAAATTTTCGCTTATTCTCCCGATATGAACCTTCCCGGTACGGCGATTAACCGGCCCGGTTTTGGTCATATTGCCTTTCAAGTGGATGATGTGAGACAGGCGCAAAAACTTGTTCTTGCTTCGGGCGGCCAGGCGATTGGTGAAGTGGTTTCCGTGCCGGTTGGGTCTGGTGTAGTCACCTTTTGTTATGTAACCGACCCGGAGGGCAACGCTATCGAACTTCAGTCGTGGAAACATTAACTCACCGGCATTTCCAAAAATTTTATAATTTCATCGTTGACCAGATCGGGCTGGTCGACGATGACCGCATGATTACTTAACGGAATAAAAACCTGCCTCGCGCCGGGAATTAAACCGGCCAGTTCCATCTGTGTTTTTACCGCCACAGTCGTATCATTCTCGGCGGTTATTACCAGAGTCTGATTTTGAATCTGCATTACCTTTTTGCGAATATCGACAATCCCCAGGTTTTTTAAAGCGGCATGATAAATATGGGCATCCGATTGTGTGATTTGCCTGATTAATTCGGTTTTATAAAACTCCTGGTTTTGTCCGGGGAATAATCGAGATGCAACCAGAGCGGCCTGGTAATCTTTCCCTTTTAATCTCGAAAGGAAATATCTTTTTAACAGGTAATATTGTTCATCCAGTTTTTGTGGCCGTAGCCGTGCAAAAGTATTAATTAATATCAGTTTATTGACCTTAACCGGGTTTAATAAAGCCATATATTGGGCAATCACGCCGCCCATCGATATTCCAATAACGTGCGCAGAAGGAATGTTTAAATCTTCAAGTAAATTTAAGCAGGATAACGCACATTCTTGCAGCGACCATTTTTGAAATTTTCCTGTTGATTTTCCAAACCCGGGCACGTCAATGGCGATTGGCCTGTAATTCCGTTTTAAGACGTTCATTTGAAAAATCCATGAACTATGATCTGCGCCTAGTCCGTGGATTAATAAAACAGCCTGTAGATTTTCAGGCGCCGGGTCGCTATAATAAATTGGTTCATGCGGAATGGTGATGTTCATATCTAAATTATATTTCAGATTTCACTGGTCAGAACCATTATCGTACCGCTATAATTAACAACAGACGGAGGTGCTAGTGGAAAAATTTATCATTGACGGTGGCTATCCACTGCGTGGAGAAGTCACACCATCAGGCAATAAAAATGCAGTGCTCCCCCTTATGGCCGCCTGTTTATTAACGGATGAGCCTGTCATCCTCAAGAATGTACCCAACATTCTTGATGTACAGGGCATGCGGGCCTTGTTGGAGAGTCTGGGGGTTTCTTTTACCGATATTGATGAACATACCTGGAAAATTCAAGCCAGCCAGGTCCGTCCCGCCGACCTCGACCCGGACCTTTGCCGAAAAATTCGCGCCTCCATTCTTTTAGCCGGCCCCATGACAGCTCGGACGGGAGATTTGCACTTACCGCCCCCCGGTGGTGATGTCATTGGCCGCCGGAGAGTGGATACGCATATTCTGGCGCTGCAAAAACTCGGTGCAGATATCACCTATGATCGTTCTTTTGTTTTTAAAGCAAACGGTCTGACGGGTGCAGATATATTATTAGACGAGGCCAGCGTCACTGCGACGGAAAATGCCATTATGGCCTGTGTCACCGCCAAAGGTGATTCCATTTTACGTAACGCTGCTTCAGAACCACATATTCAGGAACTTTGCCATTTTCTGAATATATTAGGTGCAAAAATTGAAAATATCGGTTCGAATACGCTCCATATTCATGGCGTGCCGCGTCTGCATGGTGGAGAATTTGAAATCGGACCCGATTATCTTGAAGTGGTCAGTTTCATTGGCGCTTGCGTAATGACCGGTGGAAATATTCGCATTAAACGCGCCGGTGCACAATACCTGGATATGATCCGGCTGGTTTTTGGCCGTTTGGGTGTTCATTGGGATGTCGAAGGTGATGATATCATCGTCCCCGATGATCAGCGATTGGAAATTGAGCCCGACCTGGGAGGGGTAATTCCCACCATCAGCGTCATGCCGTGGCCGGCTTTTCCAACCGATTTAATGAGTATTGCGATTGTGGTATCCACCCGATCAAAAGGCAGCATCCTTTTCCACGATTGGATGTATCCAAGCCGGATGTTCTTTACAGACAAGCTGGTGGGCATGGGCGCTCAAATCGTTTTATGCGATCCGCATCGCTGTATCATTCAAGGGCCGACACAGCTGCTCAGCGAAAAGATGGAAAGCCCGGATATCCGCGCCGGTATGGCGCTTTTACTGGCGACATTATCCGCCCAGGGGAAATCAACCATTCGGAATGTCAGCCAGATCGACCGGGGATATGAAAAAGTAGATTTAAAACTGGCCGCATTGGGCGCCAGAATTGAAAGATTAAAAGAACAATAATACTTAAAATAAAAACAGAACCCGGATTAAAAAACGGGTTCTGTTTTTATTTTTAATATAATCAGGAAGATGCCACATTCATAAATTGCGTTAAGACATCCCTCAGGCTTCCTTCAGGTAAAGCGCCAACTTGCGTATGCAGAACCTTCCCATTCGAGACAAACAACATGGTCGGGATACCCTGCACACCGAAACGTTGCGCCCATTCGGGGTTTTCATCTGTGTTCACTTTTGCCACAACCAGCTTGCCGTCATACTCTTTGGCAATTTTATCCAAAATGGGTGCGACCATTCGGCATGGGCCACACCAGGGGGCCCAAAAATCCACGATCGTGGGTTTATCAGCCTGTAATACTTTTGCCTCAAACTCAGCATCGGTAATATGGATAGGTTCACCGCTCATTTTATTCTCCTTAAAATAATTTTTGTCCGAATTCACCAGTATAAATTTTATGGTTGTTCACCGGGATTCTTGGTTTTTTGCCGGTTAAAATCAACAAAACGATACCCTACACCGCGTTCGGTCAGGATGTAAACAGGGTTGGCAGGGTCTTTTTCAAGTTTTTGACGCAGATAATTGATGTACAATCGCACATAATGCGGTTCATCACGATATTCATAACCCCAGACCTTGGATAATAATTGATCATAAGTTAATACCCACCCTGCATTCTGAACCAGGTGGTATAACAAACGGTATTCGGTCGGACGTAATTTTACCAGTTCTTTATCCAGCCAGACCTCGCGTCTGCCAAAATCGATTTTTAGATGTTCGTCGACTTCGATTAAATCTTTAGAAACCGGGTTGGCCATTTCAGTCCTGCGTAAAACGGCTTTAACCCGGCTAACCAGTTCCCGCGGGCTGAAGGGTTTGGTAATATAATCATCCGCGCCCAATTCAAGGCCACGTACACGATCATCTTCTTCGCCTTTGGCGGTTAACATAATTACCGGCACCGAACTGACTTCTCGTACCATTTTTAGAACCTCAAAACCGTCCAGGTCCGGCATCATTATATCCAACAAGACCAGGTCAGGCATAGCCGTTCTGATGGATTGCAGCGCGTCCATACCACGGTAAGCTTCAATTACCTGAAAACCATCATGTTCCAGATTTAATCGAATAAAACGCGCCATTTTTTGTTCATCATCAACAACCAGAATGGAGCGATTTATAAATTGATCATCGGGCATATTATTTCTCCCTTACACTTGATATAATTTCTTCTTCTTCCTGTCCGGGTAATACTTCAATGAAATTAACCCGGCTCATCGGCCAAACAACGGTTGTAACGGATGCATCCAGGTATGGAATATCTTTCCCGTCGCGCCGGTGTGGATTTTTAACCGTTATAACAACATCCATTGCGCCCGGCATTTCATCAAGTTCCCCCAAAACCGGATCCTCATTTTGAATATGCAGAATAATATTGACCATATTAGATTATTATCCTATCTAACCTGTTTTACCAGAATGACGCTGATATTGTCAGGCCCGCCCAGACGGTTGGCTGATTCGGTTAATAAATGACAGGCTGTTGGCAATTCCAGAGTTGAATGGATGGTCTTATAAATTTCAGCATGTGGAACAACACCCCAGAGACCATCACTGCACATCAACATAAACCCGTTATCCGGGAATTGAATGGTTTGAATATCCGGTTTGAAGGGTTCTGCCTGACCGATGGCGCGGTAAAGGATATTCCGTTTGGGGTGATTTTCGGCTTCTTCGCGGGTTAAATGCCCCTGTTCGATTAAATGACCCACATAAGTATGATCATGCGTGATCGGCTCAAACCGACCATCTTCATAACCAAAATAAACCCGGCTGTCTCCAACGTGCGCCAATGTTACCTGTGAACCAATCACCACTGCTACACTTAATGTCGTTCCGCCGCCGGGGGCTTTACTGACCACAATTTGCTGGGCGCGATCAATGGCATGTTCCAAAATTTCAACCAGGCTTTCACCCGACGACTCATTTTGTAAACCCATTATTGGCGAAAACAATTTTATCATCAGATAATCAGCCACAGCCCGGGTTGCATACCGGCTGGCAACTTCGCCATACTGGTGCCCCCCCATCCCATCCGCGACAATAAAAATCCCAAATGGCAATTGGCTTTCGCCATCAGAAAATACGGAGGTCAGTGCAAAAAGGGTATCCTCATTATGATCACGTAACTTACCAACCGATTGAGAGCTTCCGGAAATGATTTGTGGAGGATTAATTGACAATGCTTCAGTGCTGGCTGGAATATCACCGAATTCCTCCAGCGTATATAACGGATTGGTATCCTGCGATTTTTCCAGATCGTCGTTTTTTCCCAACAAGCCTTTAATAAATTTATTCAACATCAGCCTCCGTTTAGCCGGAATGATAAGTGTCGTGGCTTTTATATACCTTTTTCTGAAATCCACCGTTATATCTTAATCGCATAAAGACAGTGATCGAGGGACCCGATGAACAAAACCTTATCAGAAATGGCAGGCGAGCCGGTGATGGCCGCGCCAATTTCATATTTCCACTTTAATTTGCCATTTTTTTGATCGATAAAACAGGCGATCCGCTAATCTGGTGACCACTCTGATACTTCCAGAGTTCCCTGCCATTACTGGCATCCACACAATACATGCAGCCGTCAGCCGAACCGACAAAAAGGCTGTTCCCGGCTTTACCTGGCGAAGAAACCGAGCCTTTACCCATTCTAAATCGCCAGATAGCCCAACCGGCTTTTAAATCAATTGCATAAACCATGGAATCTAATGAGGCAAAATAAACAACCCCTTTTTCGGCAATTGGCGATGACGTGATTGCACGTTTGGCCTGAAAACGCCAGCGAATATTTCCCCTGAAATCAATACTCATGGCTTCCCCGTGTTCATTACCAACCACCACCTCAGAATCGGTCACAAAGGGCGTTGAGCGAATCGCCGCGCCCAGATTTACTTTCCAGGTAACTTTTCCACTCACCAGGTTGATGGCATATAAAAGACCGGCATCCGAACCGATAAACAAGTGGTTTTGGGCAACACAGGGTGAACAGCGAATCGGACCTTCGGTGTTGTAACTCCAGGATAACCTTCCGGAGGAGGTTGAGACAGCATATAAACGCCTGTCTTCAGAACCGAAATAGATCATCTCGTCTGAAAAAACAGGTTTTCCAACAATAGCGCCTTCCGACTTGTATTTCCACAAAGCTTCACCGTTGGCGGCATTTAAGGCATAAAAAGATTGATCATATGAACCAAAATAGACTACGCCGCCCTGAATTAAAACCGAACCTCTAATTTCGTCACCACTTTCAAACCGCCATAACAATCGATCTTCATTGTCGGCCCCGTTGTTATTAATAATTTCAACTTCGGGTTCAGTTGTGGGCAGTGAAATATTGTAAGTTACCGGTTTGTGTTTTAAAATCTTGGCCAGAGCGTCTTTCATCTCCAACGCCGATTGGTATCTGTTTTGAGGGTTATATTGCAGCGCCTTATATACAATTTCTTCAAGCTCGGCGGGCACATCCCCATTAATTTGGCGGATCGGCCTCTCTGAAAAAGTAAAAGGCGGCTCTAAACGTGGATCGCGTTTGGTTAATAAGTGGTGTAAGGTAGCACCCAAAGCATAAATATCAGCCAGATGGGTTGCTTCTCCGCGATATTGCTCCGGGGGCGAATAACCTTCCGTACCGATCATAGTGCCCTTCTGGCCG
>JAJTBH010000205.1 GCA_021287005.1 Anaerolineae bacterium | reverse complement strand
TGACATCATCCAGGGCTTTAATCCGGACATCATCTTTTCCGTATACCTTCGAAAGGTTGTGTACTTTGAGAATTTCCACAATGTACCTCCAATTTTATTAATCTTGATATTCACAGTATACGGATGTAAAGTGACCCTGCGGTGACTGGAAGAGTGACAATTTATTCACATTTAATAGTTTTTTGAGCTATTTCCAACTCAAACAACCCCGCGAAAAATGCGGATGTTAAAACTCGCGCCCATGCCGGGCTGGCTGCGAACGGTGATATCGCCGCCCTGGGCGGTGAAAATGGCTTTGGCCAGCGCCAGGCCAATGCCCACACTGTTTTCGCCCGCGTTTACGCCGCGATAAAAACGATTAAAAATATTGGGCAGATCCGCGGCGGTGATACCTTTGCCGTTGTCACTGACGGTGATTTCAGCATAAAGCGCGTTGGCGGTGTAGGCAATCTCAATGGACCCACCCTGCGGGGTATGTTCGATGCAGTTTTTGACCACGTTGGTTAATGCTTCGGCGCTCCAATTAAAATCGCCGTTAAAACCGGCGCCGGCATCGCCGTGAATATTAAGCTGTTGTTTTTTAATTTCAAGCGGAATTTGCAGCGGCTCCAGCGCGCGCCGCACCAGTTCGGCCAGCAGCACCGGCTCGTTTTTAAAGGCAGTGGTGCCGGCATCCAGGCGGGCCAGCTTGAGCAGCGCCGTTACCAGCCACTGAATGCGGCTGAGCTGAGCGCGCAGGCGCTCGACGAAAGCCCGCCTGTCCGTCTCCGGCGGGTCTTCGGCCAGCAGGTCGGCCAGAACGCCCAGCGAGGTGAGCGGGGTTTTGATCTGGTGTGAGATATCGGCAATCAGGTTGGATAAGGCGGTTTTATCCTTTTGCAGCAGTTCGGCCTGTTCGCGCAGCCGCACGGTGACCTTATATAAATCGTTTTTTAACAGGCTGAAACTGCCCTCGCCGTTGTCGCGCACATCAAGCGAATAATCGCCGGCCTCAATACGGCGCAGATAAGCGGAAAGTTCGACCACCTGGGCTGCTACCGCCCGCTGATAACGCACCAGCAAATAAAAAAAAGCGCCGCAGACCAGCCCGATCAGCGCCAGTTCAAGCGGCAGCAGGCGCGCCAGCAGGCCGGCGGCAACGCCGCTGTCGGCCTCATTACCATCACCCGCGCCATATTTTTCCAGCACCCGCTTTCCCAGGTCGACCGAATCGGGCTGCGTGGAACGCAGGTCCTGCACCACCTGTGCTTCGGCCAGAGGATAACGCTGCACCACCGTGCCGATGATGCCCGCATAAGTATCTTTGAGCGCCTGGTTGGTGTATACCACCATAAACACGCTGAGCACCAGCGCCGCAACGAGCGCCAGCAGCGACAGAACCAGCATGGTTAAGATTAATTTTTGGTCTTGCGAGTGAAAGAGGCGTTTCATGTCAATCGCCCGCCTGGTAACCCAGACCGCGCACGGTTTTAATGATCACCGGGTTTTGCGGGTCGTCCTCCAACTTTTCACGCAGGCGTTTGATGTAAACCGTCAGGGTGTTGTCGTTGACAAAATCCTCGTCCACATCCCAGATGCTGCTCAGGATCTGATTGCGGGAAAGCACCCGTTTTTGATTGAGGAACAGCGTGAGCAGCAAGCGGTATTCCAGCGCGGTTAAAAGCACTTCACGCCCGTCCTTATATACCCTGGCCTGCCCGGTCAACACCGTTACCCCGCCGCAGGTCAGGCTGCGTTCAGACGTCTCAAGCGGACCGCGCCGGCGCAAAACGGCCTTCATGCGCGAGATCAACTCGCGCAGGCGGAAGGGTTTGGTGAGGTAATCGTCCGCACCCAGGTCGAGGCCGAGCACAATGCTGGCCTCTTCGTCGCGGGCGGAAAGCATGATGATGGGTGTATCCCCGGCGGCGCGGATTTCTTTGCACAACTCGTAACCGCTGCCATCCGGCAGGCCCAGGTCCAGCAGCACCAGGTCGAAGGGCTGGCGCTTGAGCAGATCACGCGCCTCTTCCAACCGGTAAGCCAGGCTCACCTGGAAACCGTCTTGTTTGAGCGAGTATTCCACCCCCATCGCGATGGTGGCATCGTCTTCGACGAAAAGAACAGAAAGCATAAAAAGAATCCTGATGATTTTATAAAGGTTAAGATCATTATAACTTAAGAAATCATCTGGATTTTTGCCGGGTCCGGTCAGCCCGGGCTGCCTGGCTTCGTTTTGCACTGTGCTCCCGGTCCGGGTTTACCGCTCAGCTTATGAAAGATGTTGAGTCGCGATCCGACGTTTTGTTATTAAATTTACCTGACATTTTAAGGCAAGAATTTAAATAAATACTTCCGTCATTTCGAACGGCAGTGAGAAATCTGCACGTCAGGCATGCCCCCTGCCCCATTGAGTCGAAGCTTCCTGCCGCTGGTTGCAATGACCGGTGCCGGTTATTAATCAATAAACATTCGTTCAGATTACGCCACAACCCCGCTGCGTTTACCTGCCCCTGTTTTTGTGCAACAAAAACGGGGGGACTTGAGGGGGGTGCCTTGCGCCCCGCTTGTTTTTCCGGCAATAATCCAATGTTCGAAAAATACCCCAATTAATGTGTAAAATCGCACAACAACACAACCGGTTTTAACATACAATACCTCTTTGAAAGCAGGCGCTGCGTCTGCCCGTTAAACCGCCGGATTAAAAAAGTCGTTTATTTTACCGGCCTATTAATGAAAATGGTTATCATTATCATACATATCAAACGGTTCTGCTCTGCCAAACCCATTAACATTGCCGGATTTTAATCCCGGTCAAAGAGGAGTTATATAAATGAAGACGTTATTCCATCATCTCGCTGCCCTTAGCCTGGGGCTTTCAATCGTTCTGGCGGCCTGCTCGCCGGCGGCCACCGAGGCCCCCGCGGCTGCCGCACCGCAAAATTCATCTCTAAAAGTCCTGGCCAGCACCTCGTTTCTGGCGGATATTGCTCAAAATGTGGCCGGCGAGCGGGCCAGGGTGGAGGCTCTGCTGCCCCTGGGCACCGACCCGCACGCCTACCAGCCCGTTCCGGGGGATGTGGCCAAAATCTCACAAAGCAACGTGTTAATTTTAAACGGCGTTGAATATGAAAGTTTTATCGAGCCCATTCTCAAAAACACCGAGGGCGAACGTTTACAAATTATCGCCAGCACAGGTCTTGAAGTGAATCAAATGGAAGAGCCCGAAGAAGAAGGCCAAGAAGATCACGAGCACGAAGCCGGCGATCCGCATATGTGGCTGGACCCCACCCGCGTGATCACCTATGTGGCCAACATTCGCGACGGCTTAAGCCGGGCCGACCCGGATGGCGCAGCGGTTTATAAAGCCAACGCCGAAGCTTATACCCAACAGCTTAACCAGTTGGATGCCTGGATCAAAGAACAGGTTAACAGCATTCCCGCTGAGCGCCGCCTGTTGGTGACCAACCACGAAGCCCTGGGTTATTTTGACGCACGCTACGGTTTTAAGACGGTCGGGGCCATCATTCCCAGTCTGAGCACCGAGGCTTCTCCGTCGGCGCAGCAGTTGGCCGCCCTGGTGGACCAGATTAACAGCACCCATGTGCCCGCCATTTTCATCGGTGAATCCGAAAACCCCAAACTGGCCCAGCAGATTGCCGAAGAAACCGGCGTTAAGGTGGTTGAAGACCTCTACCTTGAAACCCTCACCGCCGGCGCTCCCGCCGCCACCTACATCGACATGATGAAACATAATGTCACCGCCATTGTTGAGGCTTTAAAATAATTTTTCAAAAAATCTCAACCGACGCCGGAAGGGACCTTCCGGCGTCGGTTTGTATCAAACAACAGGAAGTTTAAAAATGGCAAAGAAAAAAGAAATCCGCGCCGTACTGCGCCTGAAAAGCACACAAAGCGATCATGTTTATTACACTGAAAAAAACCGCCGCAACACCCTGGGCCGCCTTGAACTGCGTAAATACGACCCCGTTGTGCGCCGGCATGTGATTTACCGCGAATCAAAATAAGGAATCTTTAAATGTCACGCAAAATGAATCATCACTCGCGCAAAATTTTGGCCCCCAAAACCCGTTTTGGCAACAAGGTCAGTTTTTCTCAGCGCCATACACGCCGCACTTTTAAACCCAATCTGCAATGGGTTACGCTCGACGTGAACGGAAAATCTTTACGCCTGCTTCTTTCGGCACGCCAGATTCGCAGCCTCGGCAAAGAAACACCCGCCAAAAAGCTGTGGGCCAATCTACGTGAACTGGCATCCTGACGATTATTAAATGAAGTTTAAATCCCCTATCCCGGTCAGTGTATTGGTCGGTTTTCTGGGCGCCGGTAAAACCAGCCTGCTTAACCACCTGCTTTCGGCCAATCATGGGCGAAAAATTGCGGTGATCGTCAACGAGTTTGGCGCAGTTAATATCGATTCACGCCTGATCCGGCATACCACCGAAAAAGTCATCCAGATGAGCAACGGCTGCATTTGCTGCACCCTGCGCGAAGATTTGCTCACCGAATTAAAAAACCTGAGCCGTATGCCCGATCTGGAATATATTTTGATCGAATCGACCGGCATCGCCGAGCCTATGCCGGTTGCCCAGACTTTTTATATGGAAGACCTGGAAGAACGCGTGCGCCTCGACAGCATCATCAGTGTGGTGGATGCCGCCAACTTCTGGCAGATTTTTAACGGCGATGGCCAACGCCCGGATGCCGACGGCAGCCCCGTCACCGAACCCCTGGCGCCGCTGCTGGTGAATCAGCTTGAATTTACCAATATCGTGCTGATTAATAAAACCGATCTGGCCGAGCCCGATGACATCAGCAATCTGGATGCCTTTATCCAGCAGTTAAACCCGGATGCGCGCAGCCATCACACCCAGTAGGGGCAAGTTGACCCGGCTTTGTAGATTAACACAGGCTTGTATAACTACGATCTCGGCGCGGAAGCCGAAAACTGGGATTTAGAATGGAATCATCCTTCCAGCGAAGTGGATGAATATGGGTTCAGCAGCTTTGCCTTCCGTTGTGAAAGACCGCTGGTGTGGTTTAAATTTGACACCTTTTTAAACAGCCCGCTTTACGATCAGGTCATTCGCTCGAAGGGAATCGTTTATTTTAACGATCACGCCCCGGTTATCATCAGCCAGGCGGGCAGTTTATGCCAGCTCGACGAACTGGAGGCCCTGCCCGCCGACGTGCCCGCTCTTGATGAACCCGAAATCAGCGAACTGGTTTTCATTGGCCAGGGCTTGCCGGCCGCCGCCATTTTGGCCGAACTGGAAGCGTGCAAAGATTAATGTTTGTTCATGGAATAGCCCCAATCTGCGCCTCATATATGCGTTTTTCGTCATCACAGGCCGGATTCCCGGCTGTCGTGCGGTGCGGCAGAAATATAAACCTGAAAACAAGCCGGTCAGGTTAACAGGGCCGGGTTAATTGCTGGCATCGGTGATACTAATCGTGAGTGAATAATTGACGTTTTGTTGGCTATTATTATCGATCCCGACGACATAATCCACTGTGGCGGGCAATTTAATGCTGTAAGCCGAAGTAATATTGCCGGCCATGATGGCCTCGCCGGCGGTGTTAACAAAAGCCGAAGCCCCGGCGTTGGGCTCTAATGCGACGTTTACATTCAGCATTTTGCCTTTGGCCCCGGCAAAAATAAAGGATGGATGGGTGGCGGGATGGGTAAAAACGATTGTAAATCCAATAAAAAATAAGATGCGATTGCTCTGCCAATTTAAAAGATATTAAAATTTAACTTTAAAAATAATGTAAAATTAACATTATATTGATAAAGTTTAACCAGTTACACCTAATCATAAATTTCTGAGACATGGGTAGATTCTCGGATACACTATAAAATATAGGAGAAATTATCATGAGCAAAAAACTGAACGAAAAACTTAACGAATATTTAGCCAACCAGCAAGTCATGTACATCAAACTTCACAATCTGCACTGGTATATAACCGGCCGCAGTTTCTTCACCCTGCATCCCAAACTGGAAGAACTGTATGAACAAACCGCGGAAATTATGGACACGGTTGCCGAACGGATTCTGGCTTTGGGCGGCTCACCGGTTGCCAGCATGAAAAAGGCCCTTTCATTAACCAGCGTTAAAGAATATGACGATGCGCCCATTACGTCGGAAAATGTTGTTAAAGCGCTGATTTCAGATGTGGAGTACTGGATTAAGGACTCGAAGGAAATTGTTAAACTGGCCGAAGAAAATGAAGACAGCGTGACCGCCGACCTGTTTAATGGTTATCTGGGCGAATACCAGAAACTTCTCTGGATGCTGAAGGCCTATATCAGCTAATTAATACTTTTTAACCAAAAAAAGGGCGACGTTGTTATATAACAATGTTCGCCCTTTTTATTTTCTCAATGATATTGCATTTGAAGCTCAATTAGGTATAAAATTTATAAAAAGGCATCATGTTTCATCGCAGATTGCGTTTATTACCAGTTGGATTGGGGTCAATCAATGAAAAATTTGCCTGCTCCCTTTTACAGGGATTTAATCAACAAACTTCAGGAACTGTATATTCTTTGTGAACCGGTATGGGATGCAGACGGTCGGTTAAACGATATCCGAATCTTAGATGTTAACGACGCCTGCCTGGAACGCCTGAAACGGCCGCGCGAAAAAATCATCGCTTCAACCTACAGCGAATTATTGCCCCCCAACAATAACACCTATTCATTATTATCAGAACTGGACGCAGTGGCCCGTGACGGCAGCGAAAAACGTTTTGAACTGCGGTTTGAGAACCCCGACGTTTATTTTGATATTTTTGCCTGTGCTCCGCAGCCCGGGCAGATTGTAATTTTAAT
>JAJTBH010000204.1 GCA_021287005.1 Anaerolineae bacterium | reverse complement strand
GAGTTAATATTCATGCCTCCGTTGAGCCTTTATTATCTGAGACAATCATTCAGAAACATTTTCCCAACAGTTTTCGCCAGACAACATTACTGGATAGCTTACAACAATTAAACATAAAGTCTCTGGTGATTGCCGGAATGATGACGCATATGTGCATTGATGCTACCACCCGCGCAGCATTTGACCTGGGTTACGAATGCACCGTTGCAGGAGACGCCTGTGCAACCCGGGCGCTTAAATTTAAGGACAACACTGTCCCTGCGCTGCATGTACATCATGCATTTCTGGCTGCTTTACAATCAACCTATGCACAGGTTTTAACTGTGAATGAAATTCTGGCCGAAAGATAATATTTTCTACGTGATTTGAGTGTAAACTTTTTTTAAATCCAGTGTTTTATAAAAAACAGGCTTGTTATCTGGTATTACAAGCCTGTTTTTTTATTTCTTTTCTATCGAGATAATTTTACAAAAAGTTGCCTGGAACGGTAAATAACCTGCCAGATAATACAATATAATAAAATTTCAATTAACAACACAGATAATATTACAATTGCAACATCATGAAAATAATCATATAAAAACTTAAATGAAAACGGCCGCATAAATAGTCGCCGGGTAACCGGCATGCTCAATAAAAAGCTGCTGCCGATAAAAATCGAAAAAATGAAAATATGCAGCCAGATTGGAAGCCGATTTTTTACGAGTGCGTATCGGGGTTTTTCTTTCAGGTACCATCGGATATACCAGTAGACTAATAAAATTATTCCCAAAGCCGAACAAACATACTGCAAGATTGCATACAATGGAATATTACTCTGGCCGATTTTTATAAAAATCTGTTTCAAAACAGGGATCATATAAGCTCCCCGCCCTTCCTGATGGGTAAATGAATCAAGAAAGATATGTGAAAAGACTCCCACAATCAAAGAGATAATCGCCCAAAAAAAACGTGAAATAGGGCCAAAAGAAAAATCGTTGACCAATGAAATTAAACGCGCCTGATGAGCGTATGGAAAAAGCGATAATAAAGGGTGTTTAAAAAACAAGTGGAAACAAACAAAAACAACAAAAGCAGCCGGAATACTGAAAAGGAATATACCTTCAAGCGAATGGCCGAAACGGTCCTGCATTTGCCAGGGCACAAAATATTCAAAATCCGGCGCCATGCTGCCAATCACCAGAGCAGATAAAATCAGTTTCTTGCGCGGCAGAGGCACAACCACGGCGGGGTGAGAAAGTGTAAACGGCATAAAACCAATTATACAGGAAATTTAATTGAAAAAATTTATCCGCTCTGTAACACTGAAATCATTTGATTGATTCGTTCTGCCACCTCACCGGGGAATGAGTCTGTAACGATCAGTTTCGAACAGGAGTGCCAGTGAGCGCACTTAATCAACGCCTGGCAGATATCCGATAACAAACCATCATTAACCGTCACACCAGATTCAAGATATAAAGTTTTAATTTCAAAACAACCGGCAGATCGATGCGCTTTGGCGTCAACGCGACCGATTAATTGGCCTTTCCACAATAATGGCAAACAAAAATAACCATATTTACGTTTAGGTGCCGGCACATACGCTTCGATGGTATAGTCAAAATCAAACAACTGTCGCGCCCGGGTTCTATCCCATACGAGTGGATCAAACGGCGATAAAAGGGTTGTGTAGGTTGCCTGTAAAGACTGGCGGCAAGCCTGGTCATAAACACCTCGATGATCGGGGTGAATATAAAAAACGTCGTTAAATCCATCTACTTCGCAGGTGATAAGTCTTTGGTCCTCCGCCAGTCTATTTAAATATTCACCGATCCCTTTTTTAGGTAATCGATAATAATCCGCCACCCATTCGGGTCGCGTGATTCCCAGGCAGTGTACCGAACGCATGATCAATTCGCGTTTAACCGTCTCGAAATCAGGCGCCATTTCGTCCTGCCAGGCAGGCATAACCCGCTGGCTCAAATCGTATACGCGTTGAAACTTAATCCGGCGTGAAATCATTAATTCACCCAGATTAAAAAGATGCTCAAGGATTCGTTTTTCATCTTTCCAGTTCCACCAGAGTCCCGGCGTTTTACTTTGTTCAAAATCAGCCGAACGCAAAGGGCCTTCGTCGCGAATGCGCTGTAAAATTTGATTTTGCATGTCGCGATGTTCGTCCAACCATTCCGGCGAAATATAATGGGGATGATGATCTTCGAGCATTATCCGTCTGAAAAGGGCAAAATCTTCCACCGGGATATAACAGGCAGCATGGGCCCAATATTCAAATAATTTTCCCTCGGCTTCCAATTCATCCAACCAGGACGGGGTATAACTTCCCAGGCGGCTGAATAAAACCAGGTAAGGAGAGCGGGCTACGACATGAATGGTATCAATTTGAAGAACCCCCATTTTTCGAATGCAAAATAAAACATCCTGTTTGCCGGCCGGTTTTTCGGGGCCATTTAATAATCCCTGAGCTGCCAGCATCAAATTTCGCGCCTGGGTAAGTGAAAGTCTTTCCATAGGCGCATTATAACAGATTATTCGAATTTATGTTCTTGTTTAAGAATAGAAATATTTAATTCGATTCAAGGACAGTGCCGTCAATTCCGATTATTATTTCTTCGTAAGATGCCATACTCTGGCTGGTTAACATGGCGCGTTTAACAGCGTTTACTATCCCGCTGCAACAGTTCACTTCCATACGGACGACGCGAATCGATTTAATTAAATTAAAAGTCAAAATCTCGCTTATTTTTTGAGTGTAATAGGAATTGTCATCCAGTTTTGGACAACCAATTAAGGCAACCCGTCCCTGCATAAAATCGCGGTGAAAACTGCCGCGAGCAAAGGCCGTGCAATCGGCAGCAATTAATAAATCGGCGTTGTTAAAATATGGCGCCTGTGGGCTGACCAATTTTAACTGTACCGGCCAATTTGTTAACGCTGTGGCAAATTCTCCTGAGTTTAGGCTTGCATTTCTGCTCTCATCAAAATCCCCGGCTTCTTTCTCGACCAGATGTATAGCATCCATCGGGCATTCCGGCAGGCAAACCCCCAGTCCGTCACAATATGTGTCGCTCACCAGCGTTGCTTTTCCGTTGACCAGGGTGATTGCACCCTCATGACAGACCTTAACACAATCTCCACACCCGTTGCATTTTCCATCGTCAATCTCTATTACTTTTCTCAGCATATTAACCCTCTCCCATTAAGACATAAAAGGATTATAAAGATTTAAATTTTATTATTCAATTGATTTTTATCATGACTTAATATCATCTGGTTCAGGGCCAGATGCATTTTAAGGTGGCTTTTTTAATTTAAAAAGACCGGTTTGGAGTAGACATCCCCAAAAACCGGTCTTAAAAAGTATCTTGATTAATTTATTGGCAAATTAATAACACCCCTGGTAATCAAACATAAGGTTCATATTAACCTGCATTTTTTAATAATTCACCGCCAGATCCATACCTTCATAAAGATAAGCAACCTCCTTCTCATAACCGTTAAATTTTAAGGTCGGCCGCCTGCTAATTTCACCCAAACGCCTTTCCGTTGCCTGCGACCAGCGCGGATGAGAAACATCGGGGTTTACATTGGCAAAAAAACCATATTCATTGGGCGCCACACTCGACCATAAGGTAGCCGGTTGTTCGTTTACCAGATTAATTTTTACGATCGATTTGATACTTTTAAACCCATATTTCCAGGGCACGACCAATCGGATGGGAGCGCCATCTTGTGGCGGCAAAGGTTTTCCATAAATTCCAGTCGCCAGTAGGGTTAATGGATTCATGGCTTCATCCAGGCGCAGCCCCTCGGTATAAGGCCACGGAAAACCCGGGTCTCGCAGCCCCGGCATCTGGTTGGAATCAAAAGTTGTTTCAAAATAAACATATTTCGCATCGGGTTGGGGTTCTACCTGCTCCAACAAATGGCTCAACTGAAACCCATTCCACGGAATAACCATTGACCAGCCTTCCACACAGCGCAGCCTGTAAACTCTTTCTTCGGCTGCAAAGTTTTTATTAATCTGTTCCATACTCAGCGTCATTGGGTTTTTAACCAGCCCCCCAATTTGAATCTGCCAAGGTTGGGTAACAAACCCCTTGGCGCGATCCGCCACGGCTTCTTTATCCAATGAAAATTCATAAAAGTTGTTAAAATGGGTCACCGTATCATAAGGCGTTAAAGCTGCCCCAAGTTCATCGACATTGTTTGCAGTTATTAAACCTTGTGATGCCTGCCCTGTCGCTACCGCCGGATCAGGTATATTACTCGCCGGTGGAATTCCACAGGCAGCCAGGGTCAGCGCCCCGGCTGCAACCAGTCCTTTTTTAATCAATTCTCGGCGAGAAAAATATAAACCTTCCGGGGTTACTTCTGATTTTAACCGCTCATCGGGTTGATACATATTAGTTTTTTTATTTTCGTTTTTCATAATTAACGACCATTTACAGGTAAATATTGAATATTTTTAATAATAATCATTTAATTTAAAATATCAAGTATTTATATAGTATTTATCGCATTTGTTCTGTTCTTTCCATTTTGTAAAGGCGTAAGACATCCATTTGTTATATAATCATTAAACAAAAGAATATTATTTAACTCAGGCCAGCAACTTCCGCTTACATTAAACGAGTGTCAGATATCGATTAGAGGATTAGAAGGAAGAGGGCTATGAAGAGATTCAGCATCCGTGTTAAACTATTGGCGGCTTTTTTAGTCATTATCGTTTTCACAGTCGCACTGGGGGTATTTGCCCTGATTCAAATGGGCTTAATTAATGGTCACACCATTTACATTGCACAAAATTCTTTACCCAGTATCGGTTTAATTGACAACATCTCATTAACCATCAATCAATACCGTAGTTATCAGCTCCAACATGTAGTTGCCAATAACATCCTTGAACAGGATGATCGTGAACAACAAATGCTTGAGACACAGAAGCAGGTGGATGACCTGTTGCAACAATATCAAAACATTCTTTCAGATGAACAGGATCGTGCTTTTATAGATGAAGTATCATCGCTCTGGCAGCTTTATCTTAAAGATAGCGCCGGTTTTTTGGATTTAAGTCGAACAAATAATCCGGGTAAAGCAGTGGTAATTCTAAATGGAACGGCTTATGACGACTTCAAAAAATTAAGCGACACCATTACCCAATGGACTGATTATAATAACGCTCTGGCACAAAATAACATGGCAAATGCTGCCAGTTCATTTAACCTGTCGATAGGCATAACAACTGTTTTGTTAATCATTGTGGTGTTATCCGGCATCATCTTAGGCATTTGGATTTCAAATTCGTTTTCAAAGGCAGCCCGGCTGATGTCACAAACAGCCAATCAAATCTCTCAAATTGACATGCCGGCTTTTAATAAGGCCGTTTCTCAAATTGCCGCCGGGGATCTGACTCAAACTGTTAATTTTCAGACAAGTCATGTTAATTTCAAATCCAATGATGAGTTGGGAGAACTTGCCATAGCTTTTAACAGCATGATTGATCAGCTTTATTCATTAAATTCGTCCTTTGGCGATATGGCGGCTAATTTAAATAACCTGGTGAAACAGGTTTCAGAGAATGCAACGGAATTAAAGGATTCTTCTGAAAAATTAGCAGCCGCTGCATACGAGAGTGGGCAGGCAACCAGTCAGATGGCCAGCACCATTCAACAGGTTGCCATTGGAATTTCACAACAAACCGAATCTGTTACACGCACGGCATCTTCCGCTGAACAAATGGAACGAATCATTGAAGGGGTCGCCAAGGGCGCTCGAGAGCAGGCCAATGCCGTTTCCAGCGCATCAGACCTCACATCCCAAATCACGTCAGCCATTCAACAGGTGGCAGAAAACGCACAGACCAGCGCCAGGCGGGCCATGCAAACCGCCAGAGTGGCCCAGGAAAGCGCCCAAACCGTGCAAGAGACTATCGCCGGCATGCAAACTATAAAAACAAAAGTGGGCGCGTCGGCCGAAAAAGTGCAGGAAATGGGGCATCGCTCCGAACAAATCGGCGTAATCATTGAAACGATTGAAGATATTGCCTCACAAACCAATATGCTTGCCCTGAACGCCGCCATTGAGGCAGCGCGTGCCGGTGAACACGGCAAGGGTTTTGCCGTTGTGGCAGACGAAGTTCGCAAACTGGCCGAACGCTCCAGTCAGGCTACCCGCGAAATAGCCGATTTAATTCAAAGCACACAACAAGCCGTAGCCGAGGCAGTCAGCACGATGGAACAAGGCGCTCAAGAAATTGATGAAGGCGTGCTGCGCGCCAGTCAATCTGATAAAGCCTTGTCCAGTATTTTAACCGAAGTGGAGGCTGTGAACCGACAAACCGAAGAAATCGCCACATCCGCACAAAAAATTAACGACTCTTCCAATAACCTGATTACAGCGATGGATACAGTGTCTACTGTGGTTGAGGAAAACACCAGCGCCACCGAAAAAATGTCCGCCAGTTCCAATGAAGTAACCCAGGCGATTGAAATGATTGCCAGCGTCAGCGAGGAAAACAGCGCGTCCGTGGAGGAGGTCAGTGCCAGTACCGAGGAGATTAATGCCCAGGTGGCTGAGGTGAATACGGCTGCAAGAAAATTATCCGAGATGGCCGAAACGCTTGAAAATCTGGTTAAACAATTTAAGGTTTAGGTCCATTTTTTAATCTATTTTAATCTCCCGGTGTTGCTATAGAACCGGGAGATGTTTTTTTCTAAAAACACAATATATCTTTACTAACATTATTCTTACAATTTGACTTATAATTATCTTTGACAATACCAGCTCAATCGAATATACACACTTTACCCGGGCTTTGCCCGGAGGTTTTATGTTGTCTATTTGGATTGAGGCTATTGTTATGGAAAAGTATCTTGATAAAATT
>JAJTBH010000203.1 GCA_021287005.1 Anaerolineae bacterium | reverse complement strand
TTATTTGTCTTATGTTTTTTGCTGTTCACCCTTTACCAGGTGGAACACCTGGATCAAATTCATGTGGGGGTTTTTGAACAATCGCAGGAAACCATACTGGTTAAGGATGCCCGCAACCAATTGCTGGAAATGTATCACCTGATTGCGGATATGCAGCTTAATCGTGATTTTGTGGAAGGTGAAACGGAGTGGAAGGATATGCGCCAGGGTATGCAGGAAATCCTGGCGGCGTTGGATGAACATATCGACAACCCCGATGAAACGGCCAGCTTTGATCAATTTAAAAACCTGGATGGGGAGATCGTGCAGATATTTGAAAATGAAATGCTGCCGGCTCTGAAACAATCGGATTCATTAACTCCCGATATACTGGCTCTAAATAAAAAAATTGATGATGATATGCACGTGATGGAAGCGCAGATTGAAACCATGTCTTCATCGGCAGAGGAGGAAATCGATGAAGCCAATAAAGAATATGAGGTGCGCAAGAATCTGTTGTTTAACGTTTCAATTTTTGTCGGGTTGTTTTTCATAACGGCATCCATTTTACTAGGTATTACGGTCAGCCGCAGCGTTACCCGCCCGATTAATAAACTGGTTAAGGTAGCCAACGCCGTCTCGGACGGTAATATCAACCAGGACCTGGAAGCTCGTTATAACGATGAGGTCGGGGTGTTGTTTGGCGCCTTTGGGCGCATGATGGATTATTTGAAGGAGATGGCCGGCGCCGCCCAGCGGATTGCCGATGGAGACCTGACCGTTCGAATGACACCGCGTTCCGATACGGATGTTCTCGGTCACACCTTTGTAAAAATGACTGTGGCCTTAAATGAAATTGTTAATCAGATTTCAGACAATGCATCACAACTGGACCATGCTTCGCGTCAACTGGCGCAGGCAGCGAACCAGACCGGGCGTGCCACCAACCAGATTGCCACCACCATGCAGCAAATTGCCCAGGGGGTTGCCCAGCAGACCGAAGCCATTAACAATACCAATGAATCGGCTGAACAGATGGGTAAAGCGATTGACGGGGTGGCGACCGGCTCACAGGCGCAGGAGAGCGCCATTTCGCAAGCGGGTGATGTATCTGATCAGATTGTTGAAACTATTCAAATGGTTTCGGAGCGGGCCAAAACCAGCGCAGGGGTGATCTCGCAGGCTGCCGATGCCGCCCGCCAGGGCGTGGCCACGGTGGAGGAGAGCATTCAGGGTATGTTGATGATTAAAAACAAGGTGGATGTCTCTTCGCAGAAGGTCAAGGAAATGGAACGCCATTCCGGCGAGATCGGCTCGATTGTCTCCACGATTGAAGATATTGCCTCGCAGACCAACATGCTGGCGTTAAATGCGGCCATCGAAGCAGCGCGTGCCGGTGAATATGGCAAGGGTTTTGCCGTGGTAGCCGACGAAGTGCGTAAATTATCCGAACGTTCGGCGCAAGCCACTCGTGAAATCAGCTCTTTGATTCTTAATATTCAGAATACGATCAGTGAAGCGGTGCTGGCTATGGATGAAGGGGCCAGAGAGGTTGAAAGCGGCACGCAGCGCGCCAGCCAATCGGAAGAGGCGCTTGCCCTGATTCTGGAAACCATCGAAACGGCCAATCGCCAGATGCTTGAGATGGCGGATGCCAGCGGCCAGATTCAACAGTCGTCGGATAGATTAAGTTCGTCCATTAGTCAGGCCGCCGCTATTTTAAAGGATAACCTTTCCTTTACCGAGGAAATGTGGGCTCTGGCCAGCGAGGTGACCCAGTCGATGGATTTAATCGCCGGAGTCAGTGAAGAAAATAATGCCGCGGTCGAAGAAGTGAGCGCCAGTTCCGAGGAAATGAACGCCCAGATTGAGGAACTAACGGCGGCTGTCCAGACTTTTTCGGAAATGGCGCAAAACCTTAACCAGGTGGTTGGTCGTTTTAATTTTTCTCAGGAACATTAGTTAACCCCGGCAGGGATGATTTTTTGCCGTGTTATAATTCATCCCTGTCCGAAGGTTAATTAAATGTCCGTTATTAAAAAAAGTTTATTGCCATCTCCCATACGTAATTATTTGCCCGCCCTGCTGGCTTGCTTGAGCGTTTTTGAAGGTCTGGCCGCACTGTTGTTATTAAACGCGTTCTCGGCCGCCGAGCCTTTTGCCGTTCCGGCCATGCTGATTACGGGTGTGCTGTTGTTGTTGATTTTGGCTGCGGTTTTAATTCTCGGTTTTTCCGTGTCTGCGCGTAATCGAACGGCGCGTGTCATTGAGGATCAACTGGTTAAAAAAGAAAGACTGCCGCTCTGTTTAATCGGCTTGCTGGCCGGTTTGGGACTGCTGCTGTTTGTATTTGTGGTTTTTGAAACGCGCTTGCAGCTTAAATTACAAGCCTTTTTGCCTTATTATCAGACCCTGGTCTGGCTGTTAATCTGGCTGGCGCTGCTGGACGTGCAGTTGATTGTGTCCAGCCTGTTGTTTGCGCCGCAGGCCTGGCAGCAGATGTTGTCTATGCCCGCGGTTAAGCTGCGCCGGCTGGCCTGGTGGCTGCTGGGCGGCGCGAGCCTGGTGGCTCTGGCTGCCATTCCATTAACGGCGCGTTTGAACCTGGGTATTTTCCACTTTTTCATCGGTTTTTTCCTGTTTGCCTTGTTTATTCTGGCCTTATTTAATTTTGCCTGGGGACATTATGCCGGGCGGGTCTGGTATGCCGAACTGAGCCTTTACCTGACGGCTTTGCTGGTATTTTGCGTCAGCATTTGTGTTTACCGTGCTGGCACATTCATTACCGGTTTTTCAGCCACGCCTTTAAAATCTTATTTTGACCTGTTGGCTGACGCCTGGCTGCACGGGCAGTTATATCTATCCAATCCACCCTATACACACGATTTAACCTTTTTTAATGGCAACTGGTATGTCGCCAACCCGCCGCTGGCTGCGGTGCTGTTGGTGCCCTGGGTGGCCTGGCTGGGCGTGAACGGGCTTAATACCGTGATCATCACGGTCGGCGCGGCTGCTTTTACGGTGGGGCTGGTTTACATCCTGCTCGAGCGTTTGAGCCGTTTGGGCTGGACCCAGTTAAAGACGGCCGATAACCTGTGGCTGACCGCTTTGTTTGGTTTCGGCACGCCGCTCTGGTATATCTCGGCTTCGGGTACCATGTGGAGCATGAGCCAGGTGGTAACGGTGCTGCTGTTGGTGCTGGCCGTGCTGGTTATGCTGACCCACAACTCGGCCTGGTTTTCCGGGGCGGCGCTGGCTCTGGCAGCGGCTGCCCGACCGCATATTTTTGTCTTTCTTCCGATTTTGCTGGCTTTGCGTTACATCCACACCCGCCGCAGCGGCAAAACATTTGGCTTTAAACAGTTTGTGATCTGGGGTTTTGCCACAGCCTTCCCTGTTTTTCTGGCCGGGTTGGCGCTGTTGGGGTACAACTGGCTGCGTTTTGGCAATATCTGGGATTACGGTTACCTGACCGAAAATGTGGCCGATTTTATGGCCGATGACCTTAAACTTTATGGCACGTTTAACCCGGTGTTTATCACACGCAACCTGGGCATTATGCTTTTTGCCCTGCCGCGCTGGAGTGAAAATTGTAAGGCGATCACGCCGACCTTTGACGGCATGAGCATGTTTTTAACTACGCCGGCCCTTTTTTATTTATTTAAGAGTTTCAAACGTTCACCCCTGGCGATCGGCGCATGGGGCAGCATCTTATTAACCCTGGTGCCGCTGATGTTTTATTACAATACCGGCGCATGGCAGTACGGTTATAAATATCTGCTCGATTTTATCGTGCCGGTGATGGTGCTGCTGGCTCTTGCAGCCGGCCGGCGCCTTTCGTGGTTTTACCGCTTGTTGATCGTGTTGAGCATTCTGATGCAGGCTTACGGGGTCTTGTGGTTTTTTAAGGTGATCTGCCGCGCATAGACGGTAGACTTACGTGAGCGAATTAATCTATAGATGGTTTGCTTAAGGCGTTTGTGAATTTTGTTTCCGTTTAAACTCGATGATTGGAAAGCGGTGCTGCCACACTTCGTTGTTGTTTTTGCGTATGGGTATAAATAATGCGGAAAACGGTCAGGAAAAATAAACTGATCGCGCTGAACCAATAAACCGCCTGTGCCCAGAAAACGGAACTGTCGCTGCCGCTCAATATTCCATGAATTAACACCATTATAAATGTAATAAAAGATGTGTAATGAATCAGACGCCAGATTTTGGGCCCTGTTCGTTTTCGAACATAAAAACTGAGGATAATCAACAACCATAAATAAAAAGATATCTGCCCCATACCCACCCATAAAGGTCTGTAATTGTTTGTACTGAAAGGTACTAAAACCTGAAACAGGGTGAAATGAATGTAACGATCGGCCATTAACAATAAACCATGCAGTAACCCCAGGCTTAACCCAAGCCAACTGGTGAATTGATGAAGGTCATTGGCTGCCGGCACGCCAGGCCAGAGCTGCGCCAGGCGACCGGATAACAATAAACCCCAGGCCATAGAAAGCCAGAGAATAATAAAAGCGCTTATTGCCAGGGCGCGTGATAAAAACCAGTAAACTTTCGGTTCGGTGCCTGATATTGAAGCCATTAATCCCGGCAGCCATACGGGCAGGATTAAAGCCGCCATAAAAATTCCAATTGAAGCGGCAAAAAGGGTCCATAAAACTCCGTTTAAACGGGTTGTTATGGTTGGAATATCCTCCGAAACGACATTTTTTTCATTTTCCGGGTTATTGGTATTCATATTCTTCCCAAACAGGTAATAAATTGGAAGTGGCCTGACTGCTGCCATCTTCAAAGACCAGAAGCGCGGCAGCTTGCGGAAATTTGTCCAACCAGGTTAATCCATTCCGGCTTCCCAGGATAAAAATAGTTTTTGCAATCATCTCAGCTTGAATAACAGTGGGTGCAAAAGCTGTAACGGTTAATAAATCAGTTTTGGCAGGCAGTGCTGTACGCGGGTCGATGATGTGATGGTGCCAAATGCCATCTCTTTTCCACCGTCGAAAATCTTTGCCCGAAGTTGCCACGCCGCCTTGTTGAATTTGCAATACTCCCAAAGAAACATTTTCATTGAGCGGATGACGTACGGCTACCGGCCAGGAAAGGCTGGTCTGATATGGGGCGCTGACGCTTATATCGCCGCCTGCATCCACCAGAGTTGCGCCGTATTTTTGAAGCCGGCGCATGCTTTGATGAGCTGCCCATCCTTTAACGATCCCGCCCATATCCAGGCGCATACCGGGCGGCAGAATAACGGCGCGGCGTTCAGGCAGCATAACCATTTCGTTGAGAGCAGAGATTGTCAGAGACTGGTTAAAGGTATACGGATAATTAAATATTCCGCTTTCAAAACTATATTTGTAACCGGCCTGTTCCAGTGCATCCAGAATAATTGGCGTTACAAGGCCATTACTCAATCGCTCAATTTTTAAACTAAGCCGCAAAACCTGCCATAAATCCATGCTGACAGGCATAACTAAACCGGCATGATCGTTTAAACGGTTAAGCTCGCTCTCCGGGCGAAATCGACTGAAGATATTTTCCCATTTTTCAAACCAGGCAGGTACTTTTTCAAGAATGTTTTTATGATTTTCCGTGGTTTCAAGCAGGGCAGACATCTGGCACCCCATTGCCTTAAAGGCCACTTTGTAAATCATTTTGATGATCCCGTGGTGGCTGCCGGGGCTGAACCCCCACCTCCGCCGCCTCCACCCCCACCGCCGCTCTGCTCAATGGTTACTTCATGAACAACCGGCTTTTGGGGCGCCATACTGGTAGGCACTGCCACCTTTCTTAAAGGTGCTGTGGTGGGAATAACCTCAGAAGCAGGTAAAACGGCCGGATTGCTTTCTGGTAACTCAAATTGCAACGGTATCAGGGTCGGCACTGCATCTGGTTGAGTCTGCTGATTGTTTGATGATTTAAGCCCTCCATCTTCCTGTTTCGAGGCCACCGCAATCGCCTGGCTTGAAAACAAATTCCATAAAATTAAAGTCAAAGCCAAGGAGCCGGCTGTGAATAGGAATTTGAAACCAATCAATATCTTGTTCGATGAGGATTTGCGCATTTTTTTACTCCAATAAATTTGTCGATTTACCTTTAATCGTCCTCATCTTCATGTTCTTCTTCATGATGAGATGATCCTCCGGATGGAGCGCCGCCGCCACCACCGCTTTCGCCGCTGCTGGCAACCACTTTGTATAATTCAACATACAGTATGTCGCCGCCCAAACTGACATAAATACGATGACCCACATCAAAAATAACCTTGTATGCGGGCAGTCCATTAAATGTGGAACGGTCTACCCGGAATACCCCACCGCCTTTTAAGTAATGGATTGCAGTGTTTTTGGCATCTTCGTCATTGATCGCGAATTTTGAAGAGCCCGTCAGGCTGTTAAATAAAACATCGCCATTATTTTCGTCGATGTAGATACTGCCTCCCTCAAAATACTTAACCTCAAAGGCATTATGATCTTGATAGTTAACCAATTCAGGCTGAATGTCTATCGGGTGAGCCCATCCACTGGCAGCTTCCTGTGCAATCTGAACGGCCCGGGCGGGTGTTAAGACACTGCCGGTGTTGTTGGTATCCTTCGAATCGCTGTTAACAGATGCAGTATTTTGCGCCTGATTTTGTTGTTGAATTAATTGCGACTGTAATTGTTCGATGACCTGGTTTGCTTTTTCCAAACGTTGGTTTGCTTCGTTGATTGTTTGATTAAACTGTGCTTCTTGAGAAAGGCTGTTGTCACTGTTGGATGTTGCAACGACGACGGTCGGGGTAGGTGCAGGGTTGGAGTTGACGGAAGCGGCCCTTACAATTCCGGCGATTATGCCAATAACAAAAAAGGTAATCACCGTTGACAGAAAAAGAGCTTTTTGCCGAATCATTTTTTATCTCCTGTGTATGTAATTATACAAAAAAGGTAGAA
>JAJTBH010000202.1 GCA_021287005.1 Anaerolineae bacterium | reverse complement strand
CAGCAAGTCCCATCCCAGGTTTTTTAACCCACGGGCAAATTCAACCAGGCCGGTTTTATCATGGACTGACAACAAAGCTTTGGGCATATCGTTTAAATCCTTTCCTTTTCTTGAATCAAGTTAATCAGAGTATCCACCAGTACACGATGCTCTGTTTTATGAACTCTTTCTTCAAAAGCTTCCACGGATTCCCCGTCAATAAACGGGATTATTTCCTGACGGATCAATGGCCCATCATCCACACCCTCGTCAGGCACAAAGTGCACCATGATGCCGCTGTGTTGAATTAATCCCTGGTTATGGGCATCATAAGCCCTTTGAATGGCGTGCACGCCGGGAAAAGTGCCCGGCAAGGCGGGATGTAAGTTAACGACCTGTAGAGGAAAATGGTCCAAAAATGCCGCTGACAGGAGCCGCATCCATCCAGCCAAAACCACCCAGTCCGGGTGATAGGATGAAACAAGTTCGGCCAGTAAAGCATCATACTCGCGCCTGTCCTGGTCTTTCTTTTTTATTAATACTTGAGTGTTTATCCCGGCTTTTTGGGCGCGCTGCAAGGCAAATGCATCGGCTTTATTGCTGATAACCGCTGTCACCTCGGCATTCAAGCGCTGCTCAGCCACGGCGTTCAGAATGGCTTGAAGGTTCGATCCGCTGCCAGAAACCAGCACCACCAGGCGAGCGCGTGGTGTCATTGTAAAACCACCTTTCGATTACCGGGTTTTAATTCACCGATCAAATACACTTTTTCGTCGATGCGGTTTACGAAGGCATCCAAATTTTGACGGGGTAAAAATACCACCATACCAATGCCCATATTAAACACCCGGTACATCTCTTCTTCAGCAACTTTGCCCTGATTTTGAATGAGCTTAAATAAGGGGGGGATTTGCCAGCTATTTTTATCGATTACTGCATTTAAGTGTTCAGGGAGAACACGCGGAATATTTTCAATAAAGCCGCCTCCGGTTAAGTGGGCCAGGGCTTTAATATTTATATCGGGGGAATTTAAGTGAGGTTTTAACAGTGGCAGGTAAGAGCGGTGTGGCTTAAGCAGGGCATCCAACAGGGAGAGCCCGGCTTCAACCTGAATTTTGTCCAGGTCCTGGCCTTCAAATATTTTCCGAATGAGCGAATACCCGTTGGTGTGCGGACTATGCGAGGATAAACCGACCAGCACATCACCGGCCTGCAATTCGGCGATACGCGGCAAAAGGGCATTTCGTTCAAGAACGCCCACGATTGTGCCGGCCAGGTCAAATTCGCCGCTCTGGTAAACACCCGGCATCTCAGCCGTTTCACCCCCCAGAAGGGGAATGCCGGCATCCCGACAGGCGGCGGAAATGCCGCTGACCACACCGGCCACAACTTCAGGCTCAAGGCGGGCGCTGGCAAAATAATCGAGGAAAAAGAGTGGAACGGCGCCCTGAACCAGAATATCATCGATGCAGTGATTAACGATATCGTGCCCGATGGATTGATGCCGGCCATATTGGGCGGCAATTTTCACCTTGGTGCCGACCCCATCGGTCGAAGCAATTAAAACCGGTTGTTGAAAATTTTTCAACTGGCTTACATCCAATGCTCCGCCAAAAGCGCCAATTCCGGCCAGTACCGCCGGTGTATAAGTGGATTGCACCTCACGCTTCATCAGATCTACAGCGCGGTTGCCGGCGTCGATGTTTACACCCGATTGGGCATAAGCCGACAAACCGTCTCTGGAATCAATCGTCTTTAGGGCGTGATGACCAATGTCGCGGCGGAATAACATACCTTCAAAATGAATTTGAGCAACGGCATCATAAGCATGTTGCCTGGCGGTTTTAAAATCTTCCGCCCAACCGACCACGCCTAAAACGCGTCCGCCGGAGCTGACAATGCCCGAATCCGTCTGGCGCGCTCCGGCAATAAAACATTCGGAATTTTTAGGCAGGTTGTCCAAGCCTAAAATGGATTTTCCATCTTTTAACTTCCCCGGGTAACCTTCTGAGGCAAGCACAACACAAACTGCGCTGCCCTGATGCCATTCAACCGCTGTCCGATCCAAACTTCCGTCTGCACAGGCGGCGCAGATTTCCAACAGGTCACTGGTCAGCAGCGGCAAAACAACCTGAGTTTCCGGGTCGCCAAAACGGGCATTAAATTCCAATACTTTGGGACCATCCGCCGTTAATATCAAACCGGCATATAAAACCCCACAAAAAAGATTATCTTCAAACCTCAGCCCATTAATGGTGGGCTGCAGGATTGTATGTGTCACTTGTTGAATCATTTCGGGGGTACAAACAGGTGCAGGGGCATAAGCACCCATGCCGCCGGTATTGGGTCCCAAATCGTTATCCAGAAGACGTTTATGATCTTGCGCCGGCAGCATGGGGATGACGGTAAAACCGTCGGTAAAAGCCATCAAAGAAACTTCCTGTCCATACAGCCGCTCTTCAATGACCACTTCGTCGCCGGCAGCGCCGAATTCGTGTTCCAGCATGATGGCTCTTAAAGCGTTTTGACCCTCGATTAACGTTTCAGGGAGGATGACACCTTTGCCCGCGGCCAACCCTGATGCTTTAATCACCACCGGATAGTCCACCGTATTTAAGTAATCGCAGGCCGCCTGAAAGTTGCTAAATTTGGCATAACGAGCGGTAGGAATGGCATGGCGCGCCATAAAATCTTTGGAAAAAGTTTTGCTTGATTCGATGCGGGCCGCTTTTTGGGATGGTCCAAAAACCTTGATGCCGGATGCCCGGAAGGCGTCACTCAACCCGGCTGCCAACGGAATTTCCGGTCCGATGACCACCAGTTGAATGCCCTCGCCAAGGGCGAAGTTTACCAGTTCATTATGCTGACTGATATCAATCGGGACGTTTTTTCCAAAACGCGCCGTTCCGGGATTGCCCGGTGCAATGTATAAACCCGTTAACAACGGCGACAAGGCGAGTTTCCAGGTAATGACATGTTCGCGTCCGCCGGAGCCAATCACCAAAACTTTCATAACACCTCTGTTAAGCGATATTTTTTTCGAAACCGGTTTTAGTATTCTGAATATTCACATTAAAGGGATATATGCCCGTGAAACAGGCATTACAGTATCCCTGTTCATCGGAACATGGATCGGATAATCTCAGGTTTTTTTCATCCGGATCAGCCACCGCATTCATGGCACGCATCATTCCTTCCAAAGACAAAAAATGTAAGGAATCACTGCCGATCAAATGGCTGATTTCATCAATGTTTTTATGAGATGCGATTAAGTCATCCTGTGACCCCATATCCACCCCCATGAAACACGGATGGGTAATGGGTGGGCAGGTAATGACCACATGCACTTCTTTGGCCCCGGCAGAACGTAATAATTTAATCAGTGGGCCGGTTGTGTTTCCGCGCACAATGCTGTCATCCACCATGATGACGCGTTTATTCAGGATATTTTCATTAATAACATTAAATTTAAGGGCGATGCCCTGTTTGCGTAACGAATCGGTCGGTTCGATAAATGTCCGCCCGATATATCGATTTTTGATAAAACCGTCATTGTAGGTGATACCCGACTCAATGGCATAACCAATGGCAGCCGGAATGGATGAATCCGGAACCGGAATGACCACATCGGCATCGATTTTTACTTCCATTGCCAGTTGTTTGCCCAGGTTCTGACGTACATGATGCGTGCTGAGACCGTGCCAGACATTATCGGGGCGGGCAAAATAGATGTTTTCAAACGTGCATTGTGCCAGGTGTTTTTTAGGCGGAACGGCTTGATGAATGGTCAGCGCATTATTGCTTAATTCAACGATTTCGCCTGGTTGGATTTCACGAATGGCTTCACAGCCCAGCGTGCGCAGCGCGCCGGTTTCTGA
The DNA here is from genome assembly GCA_021287005.1 of Anaerolineae bacterium. Taxonomy (GTDB): domain Bacteria; phylum Chloroflexota; class Anaerolineae; order Anaerolineales; family Anaerolineaceae; genus JAJTBH01. Next base: position 3,070 of record JAJTBH010000202.1, on the reverse strand, counting down.
GGCGGCGGCATGGCCACCCCCGGGCAGCAACCCGACATTCAGGGGGTGAAATCCCCACGGGTCGCGTACAGCCAGCACATGATCGCGGGTTAAAATCAGCAGGCAATAAGCGCCTACCCAGCGTTCCATCACGTTTTGAATACGCTCTTTCCAGGTATTACCTTTGGCTCCGGCCAACATGAGGGTGATGATTTCAGTATCCGATGTGGAAGATAAACCGACCCCATGTTTTAATAAATCTTCACGCAACTCGGCAGAATTAACCAGATTGCCATTATGCGCCACGGCAATTGGGCCGTACATGGTTTCGATTAAAAAAGGCTGGGCATTACGCAACTGGCTGGAACCGGTGGTTGAATATCGCGTGTGACCGATGGCATAATGACCCTGCATATTTGCCAGGTTCTGATTGTTAAACACCTGTGAAACCAGGCCGATATCCTTGTGCAAACGCACCGAGGCACCATCCGAAACGGCTATACCGGCGGCTTCCTGCCCGCGATGTTGAAGGGCGTATAAACCGAAATAGGTCATGCGCGCCACATCTTCGTTGGGCGCAAAAATGCCGATTACACCGCACTCTTCACGCGGGCTTTCTTCATAATAATTCAAACTCATGGCTCATCCTTCGGCGTGTAAAAGAAAATTAAGCCTGTAAATCGTGATCGTCTTTTAAGATTTTTTCCATCTGGCGTGCTTGAAAATCCAGCACTTTTTGTTGAACAAGCGGGTTATTAATCCCCAGTATTTTGGCGGCCAATAAGGCGGCATTGGCGGGGTCTAACACCACAGCGGGGGCAATGCCGGAAGGCATGCGTAAAGAAGAATAAATATCAGCACCACCGTAAGCCTCTGATGGGGGTGGGCAGGCTATTACCGGCGCGCAAACGGCACCATCGGTGAAGCCGGAGAGCGCATTACTGCGCCCGGCAACGGTGATGTAAACTCTCGGCCGGTTTTCACCCTCGTAACTGCTGATGATTTGTAGTGTATGCGCGGCCGTCTTATGCGCTGAACAAACGCGCATGACCACATCCAGCCCGAAGGTGCGCGCCGCTTCGGCAATTTTTTGACAATGGCCTTCATCGGCGCGGGAGCCCATTAAAATAATCACCAGTGCTTCTGACATAAATTAAATTAATCCTGTCTTTTTCAGATTTAAAATTAAACGGTCCTGCACCGGGTAAGGTGCAGCCTTAAATGGCAGCCCGGTAAGACGTTCATAAATTTCAATATATCGTTGGCTGGCGGCAATCCAGAGTGAATCGGGCATTTCGGGAACCTGACCATCTCCGCGATAACCTTTTTCGGCAAAAGCCATACGGATGAATTCCTTATCAAAATTTTCAGGTTCCTGGTCTGAATCAAAACGCTTCTGGTAGGTATCCAATTTCCAGAAGCGCGATGAGTCGGGGGTATGTACTTCGTCAATGAGCATGATCTCTCCCGTGGGAGTCAGACCAAACTCATATTTGGTGTCCACCAGGATTATACCGGCTTTATTGGCAATCTGCTGCCCCCGTTTAAAAACAGCCAGTGCTGCATTTTGAATTAAATCCCAGGTTTTTTGATCGAGCAAACCTTTTTCGACCACTTCCTGGCAGGTGAGCCGTTCATCATGACCGGTTTCGCCGCCTTTGGTCGTGGGTGTAATAATTGGTTCGGGTAACTGTTGATTTTTGCGCAGACCGTCCGGGAATTCATAACCATAAATCTGGCGTTCTCCCAGGCTGTACCGGTACCATAAGGCAGTCGAAGTTACGCCGGTGATATACCCGCGAACGATGACTTCAACCATTACGGGGGTGACTTCCTGGACAACAATGGCATTCGGGTCGGGCGTACTGATGATGTGGTTGGGCACAATGTCACGCGTTAAATCAAACCACCAGTTGGAAAGCTGGTTTAAGACCTGTCCTTTATACGGAATGGCTGTCAAAATCCGGTCAAAAGCGGAGAGACGATCGGTGGTGATGATCAGGCGGCGACCGGAAGAAAGGGAAAACCAATCTCTGACTTTGCCGCTTTGTTTGCCTTCCAGTGGCAGTTGGCAGTTCTGGAAGGTCTCTTTTAACAAGGGGGAAAGCGCTTCGGCTGATATCAATTTAATACCTCTCTTTAACGTGAAGATGTATATTTTACGCCATTTTGAAAAAGCGGCAAACCTGAAAAACGACTGATGCCGCGCGTCCACTGGGGGTGTTGATAAGGTCCGATATGATTTTCGGGGTGGGGCATGAGCCCCAAAACATTTCCCTGGGGGTTGCAGATGCCGGCAATATCCACCAGCGAACCGTTTGGATTGGTCGGGTAAGCCCCGTTGGCAGGGTTGCCGGACAAATCCGAATAAGTCAGGGCAATTTGATCTTTTTGTATCAATTCGTCCAGAATCGCCGAGTCCGTAACCTGAAAGTTACCTTCGCCGTGCGCGATCGGACATTCAATTAAAGATTCCAATCCTCTGGTCCAGACACAGGTTGATGAAACGGGTTTCATGACTGTCCAGCGGCATTCAAAATGACCGCCTTGATTAAAGGTTAATGTTGACTGATTTAAGAATTGTCCCGGTAAAATTCCCGATTTAACCAGGGTTTGAAAACCGTTACATATGCCAATCACGGCTTTACCCGATGCAATAAAAGCCTGGATTTGATCGTCAAAATAACTTTTTATATCCACTGCCAGTAATTTTCCGGCACCAAGGGCATCTGCATAAGAAAAACCACCCGGCAGACCGAGCATTTGATAATCATTCCAATTTATTTGTCCATTTTTCAGAATATTTAACGGTACAATCTCGGTTTCTGCGCCGGCCAGTTGAAAAGCAGCCGCCAGATCGGCATCTCGATTGGTCCCTGTAGCTAATAAGATGAGTACTTTTGGTTTTTTCATAAGACGTTTTATTTACCTGACCAGGCATTTAATAAGGCATCGATTGAGCAGGATAAAATTTCTTTACCCTTTTGTTGGATGGTTAATTCAGGCCTGGATGTCACCCGGCCGAGAAATTTAACCGGTAAATCCTCGAATAATTCTTCAAACCTGGATTGGTTTTGAGGGTCTATCTCGA
>JAJTBH010000201.1 GCA_021287005.1 Anaerolineae bacterium | reverse complement strand
GGTAATTGATTTTTTCTTTCATAAATTACGGATAATCTTATTAGCGTTAATAACAAAATAAAGAAATCCGAAAATGTTTTGTTTCTAAAAATCCACGCCGATGATCTTTTCCAATAAATCCATATCTAACGCCTGTTCGACATGGTTGGCCAGGCGTTCGTAAGCCTGGCGGGGTGATAAAAGTTCGCCCGGGGTCGGGTTGCGCCAACCTAGAGAGGCAAGCCAGGCGCGCCGCAGGTTTTCGTTTTCAAACAGGCCATGAATGTAACAACCCCAGATGCGCCCATCCGGGCTGATGCCGCCGTCGGGTACATTAACGGGGTTTTCCCCGCGGCGTTGAATGGTCAGCCAGGGACTGGCGCTGTTTGTCTGTCCCATGTGAATTTCATACCCGCTCAGGCAATTTTCATGCAATCCTTGCAGCCAACCGGCGGAGCCGGAGAGAGCAGCGTGAATGCGGTGGGTTTGTTTTGCCCCGCGAAATTCGGTTGTATGCGGCAACAATCCAAGGCCTTCAATTGCTTCGAGGAAAGATTCAACATGCAGCGGGTCATTTATCTGCCGTCCGAGCATCTGGTACCCGCCGCAGATGCCCACCACGGCGGCGCCTTTTTGGGCGGCGTGATTAATTAAAGCAGCCAGGCCGCTTTCACGCAGCCAGAGCAGGTCTGAAATGGTGCTTTTGGTGCCGGGAATGATGACGGCCTGTGGGTGAGCAAAAGCGGAGGCTGCCGTGACATAACGCAGCCTGACGCCATTTTCGGCGGCGAGACTGTCAAAATCGTCAAAGTTGGCGATATGCGGCAGGCGAATGACGGCGATATCGATTTGATGACCGGGGATTGGCTGGGCGTCGGGCTGGTCGAGCGCGACGGCATCTTCTTCGGGGATACCGCTGTTGTGCAGATAGGGCAGCATGCCCACGACGGGTACGCCGCCTTTTTCTTCCAGGAGCGAAAAACCATCCTTAAACAGGGCCGGGTCTCCGCGAAATTTGTTAACCACATACCCTTTTAACAGGGCGCGTTCGGCGGGCTGCAAGAGCCAGGTGGTGCCCAGCAGTTGGGCAAAAATGCCGCCGCGATCAATATCACCTACCAGCAGCATGGGGGCGGAGGCGTACAATGCCACCGGTAAATTAACAATGTCGTGCGCCTGTAAATTTAATTCCACCGGGCTGCCCGCGCCTTCAATGATTACCAGGTCGTATTCCTTCCTGAGATGGTCGAGGGCGGCGGTGACCACCGGCCAGAGTTCCTGCTTGCGTTTGTAATAGGCCGCCGCAGATAAAGTAGCCGAAGGACGCCCCATCACAATTACCTGAGAGCGTGCATCGGCTTCGGGCTTAAGCAGGATGGGATTCATTTCTGCACCGGGCAAGATGCCCGCGGCGGCAGCCTGGGTGGCCTGGGCGCGGCCGATTTCACTGCCATCCGGGCAGACGGCCGCGTTGTTGGACATGTTTTGCGCCTTAAAGGGCGCCACGCGCAGCCCGCGCCGGGCAAAAATGCGGCAGAGCGCCGTGACCAGCAGACTTTTGCCGGCGGATGATGAAGTACCCACGATCATTAATGTTTTAGCTGTCACGATTTATTAACACTTTCTGTATGGCGGCCAGCAGGCGTTGATTATCGACCGGCAGACGGGTTGAAATCCGAATGCAGTCGGGCAGGCCAAATGAAGCGCAGTCCCGTACCATAATACCTTGTTTTAATAATTCCCGGCGAAAAACAACACCGCAGCCCACTCGCACCAGGAAAAAATGCAGGGTCGAGGGAAAAACAAACAGGTCCATATCCGCCAGTTGAGCGGTGAGGCTATTTTTAAAACCAGGTAACAAATCCCACTGTTGGGCATAAAGCGGGTCGTGCAGCGCGGCCAGACCGGCGGCCTGCGCCAGGGCATTCACGTTCCAGGGCGGCAAACTTTCGGTCAACGCCAGGCAGAGCGATGCATGGGCCAGCACATAACCCAGGCGCAGCCCGGCCAGCGCATAATCTTTGGTCATGGAACGCAGCACCAGCACATTATGCAATTCTTGCGAAAAAACGGTGTTTTGACCGGGGATAAAGGACAGGTAGGCTTCATCGACTGCGAAGCAGATATCGGGATGGGACTTGATGCAGGAGCGCAAAAAATTAAGCGGTATAAACCTGCCGGTGGGGTTATTGGGGTTGCAGATAAAAACCAGGCGCGGATGAATTTTATTAAAACAATCTTCGATTTCCGAAAAGTGGATTTCAAAATTATCGTGAGCGTCTGCCTGCCAGAAATGCACTTCTGCGCCGGCCAGGCGGCAGGCGCGTTCGTATTCGCCGAAAGTGGGTCCGATGATTAATACCACATCGCCGGGTTTTAAATAAACCCGGGCCAGGTGATTAATTAACTCGGCCGTACCGCTGCCCACACAGATTTGTTCGATGTTTAATTGGTGAAATTTGGCCAGGGCACGCCGCAGGGCCAGACACTGGCGGTCGGGATAACGTTCCAAAGGAGTGGCAGCCACCGCCCGCATGACGGCCGGCGATGGGCCGAACGGGTGGCTGTTAACGCTAAAATCGAGCACATCTTCAGGCGCCAGGCCCAGACGTTCCAGTTCGGCATAATCCAGGGCACCGTGATAGGCCGGTGGGATGTTCATGAGCGCCTCCGCCGCAGGCCGGAAAACAACCCTATTAATATACAGGAAAAACCGGCCAACAAAGTTACGCCTTGCAGTAAACGCACGGATAACGATATATCCCGGCTCCGGGGCGGAGGTTGACCCTCGCCCAACCGGTAATATCCCACTTTTTCGAGCTCTACACCCAATGCCCCGGCCGCCGCACTCATCGGTTGACCGGCATTGGGGCTGGCCGTGCGGGATGCGTCACGCCGCCAGATAAAAAGGGCTCTGCGCCAGTTTAAACCGCGCAGCGCAGCCGATAACACGATTAACCCGGCCGTCAGGCGGGCCGGAATGAGGTTTAAGAGATCGTCCAGGCGGGCGGGCAGTTTGCCCAGCCATTCGTGCCGGGCGTCGTGATACCCCAGCATGGCATCGGCGGTGTTGGCAAAACGATATAAAAACGCGCCGGGCAGACCGGCCAGTTGATAATAAAAGAGCGGCGCAATCAGCCCATCGCTGCTATTTTCTGCAATCGATTCAATGGTGGCGGCGCTGACCTGCGCGGCGCTTAACGCGCCGGTATCACGACTGACCAGGTGCCAGGACAACAAACGCCGTGCTTCAGGCAGGTTTTGTTGTGAAAGCGCCGCTTCAATTTCATGGCCGGCCGAAGCCAATCCACGCCCGGCGATGGTGGTGGAAAACAATAAGGCTTCGCAAAGATAACTGATCGGAGCCGGTAAACGCCGGCAAAGGCGTTGCAGCCAAAGACCGAAGCCCACGCTCAGCAAACCGCCGCTCAATAAAATAAAACCGCCGGAGAGGAGGGGCAATCCTTTACCCCGGCGCGGGGTTCGTTGCGCCAGGCTGTGGATGAAACTGCCCATCCAGGCTACAGGGTGAAAACGGTTGGGCGGGTCTCCCAACAGAGCGTCGATAACCAATGCCAGCGCACCGATCAAACCGCGTTCAGGGTTGTACATCCACACCTCCGCCGATTAAGCTTTGCATGCGGATGCCGATGTTTTCCGGCAGCCGGCGGGTCAGGTAGGCGAGCGAATCGGCCATATCCTGACGATTGGGATCAAAAATTAAACCCAGCAGTGTGCCGCTGTGAGCGCGACACACACCCAGGGCATGCAGGTCGGCGCCGAGATTTTGTATTTTATCCAGAAGTGGGTTAAATAAAATGGCTTGATGCAGACGGGCGCTGAGGGTGGCGGCCTCACCGAGGGCAGACCAGTCCTGATTTATCAATGATTTTTCAAAGATATCAAACATGCTGCGATGTTGGGGAGCCAGTTTTTGCAGAGCCTGGTGATGATTTTCGCGGTTAAAAATTATCGTATCCACACATCCGCCGGGATCGAAAACAAGAATGGGAAGCGCCGGAGCGGGCCCCAGCTGTTTAATCAACGAGGCCTGGCGGTATTCAAGCAGGCACAGTCCTTCAAAAAATGAGCTGTCGCTGGGTTCGATACTCGTTGACAACCGGATGGCTTCGTATGAGTCAAGCTCGCGGCCGCACAGGGCCGCCAGCGCAAAAAGGGTGGCGCCGATATCGGCGGTGCTGGAGGCATAACCGCGCCCGGCGGGCAGATTGGACTTAAGGGTTAAAAGACCGCCGGGAGCAGGCGCTCCCCATCGTTTTAATCCCAAAACCAGGGCTTCGGCGGCTTTGACGGCCTGTGCTGGAACCAACCAGCCGGGCTGTTCCCGCAGGGTCAGAGTGACGCTGTTGTAAAACCGGATAGGGCAGGAGACCAGACAGGGTAAACCATCCAATGTACCCTGCACCAGTTCGCCGCATGTGCCCGGAACCCGGGCGCAAGCTGAACCCGTGCCGAATGTTTCTTGTGCGGTGAAAACGGAACTTAAATTAAGCATCATGCCGACGTTCCTTGTTTTTCCGGCAGGCGGATACAAAATTAAGGGCTATGTGTGGGGCGCTCCAAAAATGTAAATGAATATAAGAAGCCCATAATGAACCGATACAGGCGCCTTCAGCAACGGGAGCTTCGCCGGTTAGACGGTTTTGAATGAGATATGCAGGCGGCAGATCGAGTGGGCGGTTTAGCCAGGTGGAATAATGAAACTCGTGGCAGCGCAGGTTTTCGGCGACTGGAAATAACCAGGAGGGAGCATTGGGCGTGACCAACCGGTAGCCCATATTTAAACGGGGCGTCATTTCCGAGCGGCCGGGCAGCAGGCCAAACATGGGATAGGTCTGGCCCTGTAGATCGGTGATGGATTGAGTGAGGGCCATCAACCCGCCGCATTCGGCGTAAATGGGTATTTGCTGCGCATAGGCGAATTTTGTGGAAATCTGTAAAGAAGTGTTGGCCGAGAGCCGGGCGGCGAACATTTCGGGAAAACCGCCGCTGAGAAAAACGCCATCGCATCCGGCGGGCAGAGCGGCATCGTTTAATGGACTGAAAAATTTAACACGCGCTCCGGCAGCTTTTAACAGGTCGAGGTTATCTTCATAGATAAAATTAAAGGCTTCATCGCGCGCGACGGCTATTAACGGGGCGTTGACAGCGTCTTCTTGGGCGGGCAGGCCGGGAAAAGCTTTTAGAATCGCAGATTGGGTTTCGGGCAGCGCCGGAGCTTCAGCTGCCACAGCCAGCAGGGCGTTAACATCGAGGTATTGTTCAACAAAATCGGCCGCGCGATCTAAAAATTCCAACCAGGGTCCGCTTTCCAATGTGGGAACCAGGCCCAGATGACGTTCGGGTATTTTTAGGTCGGGATTATAGGGCAGCCATCCAAATACCGGGCGGTGCGTGTTTGCCTGTACGGCCTGAGCCACACCGGCGCCGTGTGAGGCACCGGCGGCATAGTTGATGATAAACCCGGCCAGGTTGAGCTGTGGGTCAAATTGCATAAAACCCAGGGCCGTGGCGGCGACGCTGCGCGCCGCTTTGGCGGCATCCAGAATCAACACACTTGGGGCTTGAATTAAACGCGCCACCTGAGCGCTGCTGCCGCTGTCTTCGCTGTAATTCAGACCGTCAAACAGCCCCATTACCCCTTCGATAACGGCTATGTCGGCATCTTTGGCAGCCTGGTTAAACAAAGCCGGGATTCGTTCGGGGGGCACCATCCAGCTATCCAGGTTACGACAAACACGCCCGGCGGCCAGCGTGAGATAAGATGGATCAATGTAATCGGGACCGACTTTAAAGGGCTGTACGGTAAGACCGCGGCGGCTTAAAGCCCTGACCAGACCACTGACCAGGGTGGTTTTGCCAACGCCGCTGTGGACTCCGCCGATTAATAAACGCATAAGACCCTTTAATATTCGATGCCGGGCTGACCGGGAATCCCTTCTTTAAAAGGATGTTTAACCAGTTGCATCTCGGTGACCAGATCGGCGTAATCAATCAAAGCCTGGGGCGCGTAACGGCCGGTGATCACCAGGTGTAAATCGGCCGGTTTATGTTCGCGCAGCCAATCGATGATCTCACCGGTATCCAGCCAGCCATAATGCAGGGGATAAGTAAATTCGTCCAAAACTACCAGGCGATATAAACCACTCACAATTTTCTGCCGGGCCAGATCCCAGGCTTGAAGGGCTTTGCGGCGTGTTTCTGCGATGTCCTGGCTGTTCCAGACAAAACCGTCACCCATCTTAAACCATTCAATTTGTAATCGTTCGGCTGTTTTAACTTCGCCCCACTGGCCGTCCTCGCTTTTAATAAACTGAATCATACAGGCGCGCTGGTTATGACCGCTGGCGCGAAAGAGCAGGCCCAGGGCGGCCGTGGTTTTGCCTTTGCCATTGCCGGTGTTTACCACAACCAGGCCGTGTACATAATCTTGATGATTTTGAGCGGCGTTTAAATCACTCATTGACGTTTCCCTCCACATGTGAGACATCCGGTAAAACCAGGGGCGCGCCGGTTACCGGATGACGGCTGACCAGCACGGGAACACCGTAAACGCGCGATAACTGCTCGGAGGTTAACACCTCGGCCGGGCTTCCCACAGCCAGCAATTCACCCTGGCTTAAAAGAGCCAGACGGTCGGCATATAAGGCCGCCAGGTTAAGATCGTGCAGGCTGATGATTACATTTAATTTTTCACGGTGCGCCAACTGGCGTACCAGCCCCAGAATATTCACCTGGTGTTTCAGGTCAAGATGTGCGGTGGGTTCATCCAGAATCAAAACGGACGGTTCCTGGGTGAGCACCCGCGCCAGGATAACACGTTGTTGTTCGCCGCCGGAAAGCTCGGTGATCGGGCGATCCTTTAAATGGGTGATCTCAAGCAGTTCCAGCATACGGTTAATAATTTCGCGGTCGTGGCCCGTCAGGGGTAATAACCAGCCGCGGTGCGGGGCGCGGCCAAGCGCCACCATT
>JAJTBH010000200.1 GCA_021287005.1 Anaerolineae bacterium | reverse complement strand
AAATACTTCGGCCAATCGGTAACGTTTGCTCAAGGTATTTAACATATCTTGTAAAGCCGCCCCGGTAGGTGATGTAACAATTCCAATCCGCGTCGGCATTAAAGGTAATGAGCGTTTTTTATCTTCCTCAAAAAGCCCTTCGGCTTCAAGTCGATTTTTTAACTTGATAAATTCCTGGAATAAAAGCCCTTCACCGCCGGCTTTAACCGCATCCACATAAAGCTGGTAGGCGCCATCACGTTCATACAGGCTGATGTAACCATGTGCTTCAATTTGCATCCCGTTTTGCAGAGGGAAACGGATGCGTAAAGCTGAAGATTTCCAGATGACACAGCGCAAGGAAGCATTGGCATCTTTAAGCGTAAAATAAATATGACCGGAAGAAGGTCGTGAAAGGTTGGATAATTCGCCCTGCACCCAGACGTCACGCAAGACTTCGTCGCTCTCCAATAATTCACGTAAATACCGCGTTATATCGCCAACACTGATCGAAACCGGCATGGGGAAAGATAATTGTCTCATATCCCCTATTATGATGTCATTTGATGTTTTTGACTACCTCTACGCCATTTAAAAGCATGTGATATAAAAATATATCATGGATTAATAAACCGTCATGCGCCATGGCGCCCACTTGTCGGGCAGTTTCAACCGGCATATCGTAGGTCGCGACACAATTTTCAGGGATGATCACTCGCCGTTTAATCTGGTTTGCATTGGCCTGGGTCCGTAAATACATGGCCATCTGGTATACACAGATGTCGGTGCAGTCGCCCAGAATGACAAAGCTTGATAAAGTGGGTCGTTTTTTAAGCCAGTCGTTAAAAAGGGTATTTTGGTCAGTTGCAATGGAATTTTTCTCAAGGATTTGAATGTTTTCAAAAAAAGACAGGTCCTTTATGGGTTTTACAATTTCTGTTTCAACCGTACCTTTAACACAATGCGGCGGGAAAGCGGAAAATTCAACGGCATCCGGCTCATGCGCATCATGACTGAATAGAAATTCACGTACACCCAAATTCCAGGCGTTTTGCATCAATTCAACCGACGTCGGAACGATGGCTTTTACTCTTGGGCTGGCAAGTGCGCCGGTAGAACAAAAACCTTCCACGAGATCGATAATAATTAAAGCGGAATCATCCGGCTTTTTAAAAACCTCATTTAAAGATAATGAAGGTAGAGTATTTTTTATATCTGATAAATAATTTAGGAAATCCGAATTGTATATCATTTAAGCCTCCTGAATAATGTTAAAAATTTTACTATAAAAAGTGTAAATAATACACCAATACTTATATAATCTTGGTTTAAAAAAGATTACCCAAAAGTATTAAATAATAACAATTTTATAACCATTTATTGAATTACTATTGTAGAGATAACATAATTCCTATATAATACACTCATGCGTGTGACTAAATTTTCCATTTTATTTTTGTTGTTATTTTCCCTTATCTTCCCTTCTCTACAAGTCAACGCACAAACTTCAAGCCCCGGACAAATATTTGTCAGTCAAACCGGGCATTTTGTGCGTGGAGAATTTCTAAAAACCTATATCAGTAATACAAATTATTTAACGATATTTGGGTATCCGATTACGGATGAAATTATTGATCCCACCAATGGTCAAACAGTTCAATATTTTCAAAGAGCTCGTTTTGACTTGATAAAAGACAACCAGGGTATGCATATAGAAATTGCCCCTTTGGGAAGCCTTTTATACCAGGCGGGTGGCGAAGTTAGATCGGATTTAAGTAACAGTAATAAATGCAGATATTTTGAACCTACCGGAAAGTCGGTTTGTTTGTCATTCCTTGATTTTTATGAACAAAATCAGGGTGATATTTATTTTGGTTATCCCATTTCTGATTTTGAAATACACGATGGATTGCTGGTTCAATATTTTGAAAAAGCACGCCTTGAATGGCATCCGGAAAAATCGGCAGGCGAAAAAATCACCCTCACCGATCTGGGGAGGTTATATTTTGATGCAAGGGTGGGAGATCCATTATTACTGGAACCTGCACCAAGCAATAACTTAATTGGCGAATCGACGCGAATTAATGTTCAAGCCCTGGTTGGCAGTGACGAACCGGAAATTGTTTATATGGTCGTCCAGGACCAATTCTTAAATCCCATCCAGGGAGCCGGGTTGAGTGTGATTATTACACATCCGGATGGAAAAAAAGAAGCATACCGGCCGATTCCCACTAATCTGGATGGAATAAGCAAACTGGAAATTCCGGTTAAAGATTTACCACCCTATTCAGTTGTCAATATTGAAGTAAATGCAGTTTACCAAAAATTGCAGACCAGTACGACAACCTGGTTTAGAGTCTGGTAAGAAAAATCGATTAAATTCCAATAACCTGGCGATAAAACTGGTCTATTTGTTGTCGAACAAATTCAATTGAGACCCTGTTCTTAATTAATGCCTGGTTATAATGATAGGCTGACCGGCGAAGATCGCTGTTTTCAAGGGCGGTTAAGATTGCTTCCGCTACCTGTTGGGGTTTATCAGGTTCAACAAGCAGCCCATTAACGCCTGGAATGATCCATTCACGTAAAGATTCAATGTCCCCCGCAACCGGGAAACATCCACAGGCCAGGGCTTCTAATAGACTGTTGGGGGTGCCGTCGTGGCTGCTGATGGAAGCAAAAACCTGTGACTGACTCATTAAATCCCATAATTGATCCTGAGGTAACGTAGGTAACAAACGTACGCGATCTTGAATTTTAAACCGCCGCACCCACGATTCAGCCTGAGGTTGACCTGCCATTGCCGGACATACAAAATAAATATCAGGATTCCGTTCCAAAACCAGCGGCATGGCATAAAAAAAGATATCATTTCGCACACTGCCAGGTCTGAACCCGCGTGGATTAATGACCATTTCCGCACGGGATGGGATTAAATGTTTAATAAATGGTAAAACATGCCTTTCACGGCGTGGAATCAGGTTTAAATCAATCCCGCCATTGCCCGGAACAAGGGCTGTGGGTTTTTCATTTGAAAAGCCCCAGGCATGTGCAAGACGGATATCCCGACCGGCATCGGCCATTAAAGCATCCGCCCGTTCGAGGGTACGAATGGTTTGCTCGCGCATCAAGTAGGAACCTTGTGCATGAAAGGTTAAATCATTTCCCCATATTGAAACAATCAGCGGAATTGCTGGCGGCGTGTTTGAAGCCAACATTCCTTCAAATGGGATGCGCATGGCATGGACGAGATCGGGTTTAATTTCTTCAATCAGTTCCAAATACCTGACCTGTTCCCGTTTTAAGCTTGCCGGGCCAAAATAATAACGTCCGGCCATAAATAGCGGCCGGAATCTGGAAACCAAGGAACGGACCAGATTGGGGGAGGATGTCTGTGGTGTGGGGGTTTTTAAAGTCTGCGAACCACCCAAAGCGCCAAATGCCACGGGCAGTACTTCAAGGCGTGATATTCCATCAATCGGTTGGCACGGGTAAGTGGAAATCAAGGACACATCAGCCCCCAGCGAAATTACACCCTGCACCCAGCGTCTTGTAATCGGGCTGCGGCCATCTGCCACGAGTAGAATTTTCATTTATCCCTCCATACCTTGATGGTGTATTGTACAGCCTGATTAAATACTTCCGTCATATTTTCGAGATTAATCTCTTCCGCAACAATTCGGTACGATTCTCGCCCCATCATGCGCAGTCGTTTTTCATCCGATAAAACATCGATTAAGAGTTTATTCAAATAAGTCTGGTCGCCTGGAGGAATTCGCCAGCCGTTTGAAGGCCGCACAAGATCCGCCTGAGTACCATCGGCTTCGGCGGCAACAACCGGCAAACCGTAACTCATGGCTTCCTGCAAGGCCAGGCCGCCTGTACCGGGCAAAACAAACAAATCAGCCTGCCGGAACAAATCGGCCAGTTCATCGCCAAAACGCGCCCCGAAAAATTCGGTTTGCGGATAAATGTTTTTCGCCAGGTTCTGTAAGTTTTCCATTTCAGGCCCATCCCCCACAATCCAAAGACGTGCTTTTAACATTTCTGGCAATGCGGCGCAGGCCTGAATTAAATAATCTATACGCTTGCGGGTTTGTAAGCGCCCCACAAACAGGATGGTCGCTCTGGATTCCAGGAAATGTTCCGGTCGCTCAGGGCAGTCCTTTATCGGGCGAGGCGTAACGGCGTTGCAGGCTACAAATATACGGTGTGCCGGAATTCCGGCCGCCCGGTAAGAAGCAGCACCTGCATGACTATAAGTGATTAACGCATCAAAGCGGTTGATGAAACGGTTGCGAAAATATTTTTGAAGGGGTGACAAAAAACCGCCTGCCGGTGGAGCGCCAAGCCCCCAACCAATGACCGGCTTTTTTTGTTGGTGCATCCAGTTGATGGCAGATTCCTGGCTGAGGTAACGCGGATTTGCCTCAAGGATTAATACATCTGGATGCAAAGATTGCAGCCACTGCACCATGCCGATTTGCCAGCAAAGATAATACTTTCCGTGAAACAAATGAAGGTTATACGCATGAATCAAATTGATATTGCGCGGTTCACGACTGGCTTCAATCATCTCATCAGGTCTGGCTTCACCGCTAAACAGGCTTAGATTTCCGCCAAATTTATTCGATAACATTTCAAAAAACGGAATGCGGTATCCGGCGAGCACTCTTTGTTGTAAACCGATGTTTAAAGATTTTTCTGTCATATCAGTACCTTTATATTCGAACCGCTGTTCAGTTTTTCAACCTCAATTCGCGCCGGAAAAGCGTCTTTAAGCTCTTCCAGGTGCGTGATTACCAGTATCTTCGAAAAATCTGACTGTACCAGATTAATCGCCTGGACCAGGCGTTGGCGCCCATCCACGTCCTGGCTGCCAAATCCTTCATCAATTACCAGCATCCGCAGGCGTGCCCCGGCGCGCTGCGCCAGCACGCGTGAAAGCGCAAGGCGAATTGCAAAATTTACCCGAAAGGCTTCACCTCCCGAAAACATTTCATACTCACGTTTGCCGGCGGCATCACTGATTAAAATATCCAATGTTTCTTTTTTATCGTCGCGGTTTTTATCTTTATAATCTTTTTGGGTTGAAAATGAAACAGACATACCGCCCAGTGAAAGGCGATCCAAAATTTCATTCGCCTGGCTTTCAATCTCAGGCAAAGCCTGTTCAATTAATAATGCCGGAATACCGTCTTTGCCAAATGCGCGTTCCAACAACTTAATTTGCCCAATTCGCCGTTGAAGTTCTTCTCTTTTTTTATTTAATCCCTGTTTGCGTATTTCGAGGGTTTTTAAGACTTCCACCTGCTGGTTGGCAGCGCCGACTTCCATTCTGACCCGGTTTTCCTGTTCTTGAATGTTTAACAATTCGGATTGAGCAGTAAAAATATCGGGTAATGCATTTGAATCTTTTTGATATTTCTCTAATGCCTGCTGGTAACTGGATTCCTGATGAGTTAATTCGTACCCGTCTCCCGCGATATTTTCTTGAAGGTTTTTTATTTCACGTTCCAAAGGCGCCAGTGATGCAATCGCAATTTCAAGCAGCCGGTATTGTTCGGCGGCTTCTCGCCCTGTTTGTTCTTCCAAACGTATGGCGTCATGCTGCGCTGCATCATACCCCATTTGTTTTAACTCATTATCAATTTGCGCCAGTGATTTTCGCGCTTCAATTGCAAAATTATCAGTCTCTAAAATGTTTTGAATTAAAATTAACCTTTGTGCGCCATTTTCCTGCCAATCCTTAATATCATCCTGCGCCAGTTTTTCACGATCCAACAATTGATCAAGCAGACGTTGTTGCGTGCGCAATTCAGTTTCTAAAGCAGGCAATTTTTGCAGACGTTCTTCCATTTCCTGCCGCTGCCGACTGATTTCATTGACCTGGTTCTGGTTAAACCTGTAGCGATCCCCCATGTCATGCCCCTGCTCTCCCAGGGATTTTATCAATCTCTCACGGTCATCGGCATTTAAAGGTTGTCCGCAAAGCGGGCATAAAGCACCACTGGTTTCATTCAGGCGGGTTATCCGTTCTTTTAATTCATTCATTTCCTGGCGCAGTTGTTTGTTTTCGGCCTGAGCCTCCGATTGTGTCTGAAGAATGTTATTTAAACTTTCCCGCAGTTCAGTTAATGTCTGTAATTGAGCGGTATGAACGCTCATGGCAGTTTTGTTTTTTTCAATTTCGTCCAGCCAGGATGTTAACAGGTTTCCCAATTCATCAATTTGCGATGACCGATCTGAAAGGTGTTGTTGCTCCTGTTGGAGACGCGCTCGTTCAGTTTCAATTTCCAACAAAGGGGCTGAGCGTAATTTTTCATGTTGGTGAAAATCGGCTGCGGTTTTGTCCCAGGTTTTTAATGATTCAACATCTTCCATCCATTTTTGATATGCGGACTTGATTAAATCGGCATTTTCAATTTTGTATTTATATTGTTCATATTCCACCTGGCGTTGGCTTAATTCCGTATGTTTTTTTTCGAGTTTTTCTTTTCCGGAAAGCCATTGCTGCTTTAGGGTAGAAACCCACTTTTTTTGTTCTTCCAGAGGAGCAGATAATCGACGCAAATGATCCAGTGACGTTTCTTTACTCTGTCGCAAAGCCGTTAATGAAGCCAGCGAATCTTCCAATGTTTTTAATTTTTCCCGGCGCGGAATTTCCTGCTTAAGTTCGTTGATTATCTCTTCTAACTGTCCATCCAAAATGGACAATTCATATTCAAGGCTCTTGCGTTTTTCGGCAGATCGCTCACGATAAATCTCCCAGATTTCCAGACCCAAAATACTGCTTAAGATCCTTTTTCGTTCTGATGGGCGTTGTTGAGCAAATTGATCGGCCTTACCTTGTAAGAAAAAGGAGGCATTGGTAAATGTCTCGTAATCCATACGTAAAACTTGCTCAATCCGGCTTTCGGTTTCCCTTACTGACCTTTCGGTTAAAGGTCTCCAACTGCCCTCAATCGTTTGAATATCAAATTCAAGCAGCGTGGATTTATCGCGTTCTTTATAACGTTGAATACGGTAGACATGCCCTTCGTATTCAAAATCAAAAATGA